>CANHJH010000034.1 GCA_947460365.1 Sphingobacteriia bacterium
AATTAAAATCTTCTTTGTTGATGAGGTCGATGAAAGCTTGAACTCAAAATATCTGTTATTTTGATTATTTGTATTAGAATTGGCGCTAGTCTGGTCATTATTTAGTCCAAGTGATCCCGCCCTTGTTCCAAATTGTTGTCCTTTACCTGTAATATAAGTTGTAGCACTTAGTCCACTTGCCGCAGATCCCAGTGCAGTATCTAACTTGCAATCTGTTGCCACGGTATACCAACCTGTTGAGCTTGCATAATTGGTGGTTACTAAATTTTGGCCCAAAATTACTTCTGTACAAAGAAATGTACTAAGAAGTATTAATACATTTCTTTTACTCAAACTCATCTTAATCAGAGTTGTTAAACAATGTTTCATATGCAGTCGTTAATTTTCTTGTAAATACCTTTGAAAAACGGTATATGGTAGATTACCACAATACAAGTTATAGCAAGCTGCAACGTATGCAAGTGCTTAAACGAAAAATATTTACTACAACGATTTCGTTAAGTTTCGTAAATATTTCGTTTTGTTAAACTAATTCAAAATTAGCGTCACTTAAAGTTTAATCAACTTAAAGGGATGTTGAATTAGCCTATTTTTAGTGCTCACCCTTAAAATATAACCCCCTTGGCTTAAATTACGTAGGTTGAGTAAAGTATTTGAAACAACTTCTTTTTGCTCAAACACTATTTTCCCAGTAGCAATTTCCACCAACTGAACATTTACTTTAGTTGTTTGATTAATTGTAAATTGAACGATAATATTTTCATAGAAAGGATTGGGTAGTATTTTTATATACTCCGAATTGCTTAAATCAAGTATACCCGTAAGTAAATACGGATAAATTGCACTGATAGCACTTTCACAGCCATTTTGAATAGTTTTAACACTGTAATTTCCGTTACTATTGGGTTGATAAATTTTATTGGTTTCCCCTCCAATAATTGTTAAATCCTTGTACCATTGGTTACCTACATCTGCACTAGATACCAACTGATTAGTTTGATTTCTTGTGATAGTAGGCGTTGTTGGTATAGCGTTCACCACTATATTTATTGCTGCTGAACCTACGCCATTGACCATCACAGTATATGCACCTGTAGTTGAAGCAGTATAAGTTTTTGCTGTAGCATTGGCTATTAATGTACCATCTTTATACCATTGATTTCCAGCGTTTTCACTTGAGGTTAAAACAATGGAACTTCCTGCACAAAAGTTAGTTATACCGTTGCTAGAAATAGTTGGTGTAATGATTGGTGCCGCTACAACTGTTATGGTTGTTGAAACTGTTTGGGTACATCCATTACTATTTGTTAAGCTGTATACAACAGTAGTAGTGCCAATTGCTAATCCATTTACAATACCCGAACCATTAATGGTGGCAATATTTATATTACTACTTTGCCAACTTCCGCCACTTGTGGTATTTGTTAAGGTAATACTTGCGCCAACATTTACTTGGGTAGCACCCGAAATAGGGTTTACCACTGGTAATGGATTGATCGTAATGGTTGTAACTGCAGAACTTACACTATTAACTACAACCGTATAGCTGCCAGAAGCTTTTGCAGTATAAGTTTTTGCTGTTGCATTGGCAATGATCGCTCCATCTTTATACCACTGGTTTCCATTGTTCTCACTTGATGTTAAAATAACAGAATCACCCATACAAAAACCAGTGTTACCTGATGCTGTTATGGTTGGCGATTGCGTTGGGTTTGTTGCTGCTTCAACCGAGATGGTTATATTCGAACTATTGCTACATCCATTATTATTGGTATAACTATAGGTTATAATAGTATTTCCTACAGCTATGCCGGTTACTACCCCTGTACTAGATATACTGGCTACAGCCGCATTACTACTACTCCAACTGCCACCAGCAGTAGTATTTGTTAAGCTGATGGTACTCCCTACTTTTACAGAACTCAAGCCAGTTATTGCAGCAACAACTGGTAATGGGTTTATCGTAACAACAATAGGCAATCTAGTACTTTCGCAATTTGCAATAGTATCTTTTTGAGTAACATAATAAGTGTTTGTATTGGCTGTATTGGTAAGTGGTGTAGGAGCAGTGGTTGAGGCGATGCCACCAGTAGCAACTGAATACCATTGTAATACATTGCCAATTGATGCAGTGGCAGTTAATGGAGTTGCAGTTGCATTTATACAATAACTAATACTACTATTGTTTACGATTGGTGATGTAGGAGTAGAAACGCTACAATCGTTATTGGGAATTTCAATTAAACTAGCTGTACCTGCAGGTATATTACTAATTGTATATACCCCATTAATGGGAATAATGGATGTGGTGGTTTCTGTGCCCATTAATTTTCCATCAATTTGACTAATTGTTTGACCGGCTAAACTGTAAGTTGCTCCAGATGCCACAGTTTTACCTAATGCGCCTGTAATTGATCCACCACTAGCAATTAAATCATACCGTTTTGCAGTCATTTTTGCATTGGTGACATTTAAATTTATGGCACTATTCGCTACATCGGTCGTAGAAGTTCCCCGGTTAATAATTAAAACCCTGATGGTATTCAAGCTGTCTTTACAGGACCATACTGTAATATTAGGATTGGCATTAGTTTGTGGCGTTACGCTTAAAAGTTGACCTCCATTTTGTACTGTTTTTGCAAATAGTAACATGCCATAATAAATTGGGTTTACCCTTACTTTATTTCCGCTAGAGACAAAACTACTCGAATAAGTAAATGGAGAATAGTAAGTACTAGAGCCACCTGCTGTCATAAAATTAATTCCGATAGATCCTGCCTTTGCCAATTCAAACATATAATCCATTGCCCATAAAGCAGATCCAAAAGCATCACTTACACCTAATGTTCCCCCACCCGCTATTGAATTGGCTTCTGCAAGTCTGAATGGCACATTTTTACTTTTACTGGTGTTGTTTAAAGGAGCTAGTCCACTTGAAGTATTCGACACTGCACCATTGGTATATTTGGTATCTAAGTATTTAGATAACCAACTTGTTGATCCTTGGTCTAATCCCAATGCATAATCGTGCACCGTAACTAATTTTAAGCTACTTCCAACATTGTCTATAAAAGTGCCAATTTGTGGAGACCAAGTATTGGTCGTATTATTTGTTTTGGCTAAGACAGGGCCCGCAACATTTCCGTAAACCGAAACCACATTTTTAATTAAATTAAATTCATTGGTAAATTCAGCCATACTATAGCTGCTGGTTCGTCTATTATTTGAAACAAATGCATCAGGCTCATTACTAATTTCAAACAAAAATGGATATTCGGTAAATGTTGTGCTGATTGTACTGGCAAAGTTAGCTGCTCTATTAGGGTCAATATGTGCCAAGCTTATACCAAATATGGTGTTGGGTTTATAGTTTAATCCATTTAAAAAGGATTTATAATCGTTTAAGTCTGATGCAGTAAATGAAGGGTTTGATGCATTAAAACCAGGTGTAGTAGCCGGACAAGATGTGCAAACATAACCGGATGCATTATTCCATAACGTGGGAGCAGCATTGTATGGACTTGATCCTTGCCAGTACATGCTATTATTGCCAAGTATTCTGATATCTGTTTTTTGATAAGGATTTAAATTATTTAGTAATTGCTGAGTGATAATTCTGGTATTAGTGGTATTGTAATTGGTTCCAAAATATTGACCATAATATGCAGGATCAATTGAAAGGCCAATAAAATTTTCTGGAATACTTGTATTATTAGAATTGCTGTTTATTGAAAAGGTTTGTGCAGATATAGCATAGTTTATTAAACTAAAGAAAACACTTAAAAGAAACTTATTTTTCATTGTGTGACTATTGATAAATGCAAATTGACTACAAAATATTGTAAAATATGTCTTAGTTCCACTTATTTCACTACAACGATATCGTAATATAAATTTAAAAAAAAAGATCAACTTGTTTTTTTGGTTGAGTTGCGAATAGTTAAAACACTATTAATGACAATGTTTTCATTGAGTATAATATTTTTTCTTTTTGAAAGATGTTTAAATAAGATTTTTGCGGCTTCCTTTCCCATTTCATAAGCGGGCTGAGTTATAGTAGTGAGCGATGGACAAAGTAAGTCAGCAGTTCTTAAATTTGAAAACGAAATCACTTTTACGGATTCCGGTATTGAAATATTTGCAGCATTACATATGTGGTAAACTTTTAAGGCCAACCTTTCTACGGAGGCAAATATGCCATCCGGAATTTTGTTACTGGATAGTAATTTTTTTATTTTTTGGGTATTCATTTTATCGTCTATTCCACAGTTAATAATTCTGGATTCTTCTATTTTTATGTCATACTTATTCAATGCTTCCAAATAACCTTGTTTTCTTTTGCTATCAATGGATAAGTATTCAGAAACTGACAAGTAGGCGATGTCTCTACAACCATTTTTTATCAGATGTTCTGTGGCAATAAATCCACATGCAAAATCATTGGTGGTTATTTTAGCAGTTTCTATTTCATGGCAGATTCTGTCAAAAAATATAATTGGAACCCCATTTTGAGTTAGTTCATTTAAATGTTCATAAGATGAGGTGGTGCTGGATACAGACAGTAAAACTCCATCAACTCTTCCATTCATTAAATGTTTAATAATACTTTTTTCTTTCTCAAAACTATCGTTAGTGGTGTAAATCAGTAAGTGATAATTATTTTCTTGTGCAATTTCTTCTGCACCGCTTATTGCCTGAATAAAATAGTTGTTGGTTAATTCCGGAACTACGATGGCAATGGTTTTGCTTTTATTATTTCTTAAAAAGCCGGCATACGGATTTGGGGTATATCCCAGTTCAGTTGCTTTTGCCAAAACTCTTTTTTTGGTTTCCTCTCCAATTTCATAACTATCTCTAAGGGCTTTTGATACTGTAGATACAGAAATTCCAAGTTCTTTGGCCAAATCTTTTAAATTGATTTTCACTTTTTTTCGAAAAATTAATGAAAATTATTCTAAAATTTACGAAAATAATACGAAAACGATATCGTAAAAATATTTTAACAAATAATCTTTAATGAGTCAATAATAGCTCAATTTGTGGAAGTTTATTGTTCAATTTAAACTGATTGCTATGCTATATAAAAAGATCATATTCCTTTGTGTACTTGTATGCTTGTCTCTTAATACGAATGCTCAAACTAAAAAAATCACCGGAAAAATCACTGAATTAAATGGAACTGCAGTGCAGGGAGCAACCATCTCTTTGAAAGGCTCTCCAATCTCAACATTATCTCAAACAGATGGTATTTATTCAATAACTATTCCCGAAAAAGGAAATAATGTATTGGTTTTTTCTTTTGTTGGTTATGCTTCTCAAGAGGTTGTTATTCGAAATCAAAAAACGATTAACGTAAATTTCCAAACTCAAGTAAATGACCTGGATGAAGTGGTGGTAGTTGGTTATGGTACCCAAAAAAAGAGAGATCTTACCGGTGCTGTAGCAAAAGTTGATATGGGTGATGTGTTAAAGGCACCCGTAAGGTCTTTTGAAGAAGCTCTAGGAGGACGAGTTGCTGGTGTGCAGGTTACTTCAACAGATGGCCAGCCCGGTTCTCCCACTTCAATTGTTATTAGAGGTAATAATTCTTTAACACAAGATAACTCCCCACTTTGGGTAGTTGATGGCTTTCCACTGGAAAACCCTAATAATAATGCTATTAATCCTGCCGATATTGAGTCATTAGAAGTACTAAAAGATGCATCAGCTACGGCAATTTATGGTGCTCGTGCAGCCAATGGAGTAATAATGGTTACTACTAAGAAAGGAAGAGTTGGAAAAACGGTCTTTAATTTTAATAGCAGTTATGGCGCACAAGATATCATTCAAAAAGTAAAGGTATTAAGTGCTTACGAGTTTATCAGATTTCAAAATGAAAATGATCCCACCAATACTAAATCAAGATATTTTTCTAATGGCGAAACAGTAGACTCTTACAAAAACATCGCAGGTACCGATTGGCAAGATGCTGTTTTACAAGCAAAAGCTCCAATTGTTAGTAACACGCTCTCTATGAGTGGTGGTAATGCTGCAACAAAATATTATGTATCCCTTTCTGCGTTTAATCAAAATGGTATTGTTAAATATTCTGGTTATAACAGGTATCAAGGTCGATTTAGATTGGATCAAACAGTTAATTCAAAAGTAAAAGTTGGATTAAATATTAATTACAGTAGTTTGAAATCCTATGGAACCATCCCTTCCAATATTTCTGGTTCAAGCCAAACAAGTAATTTAATGTATAGTGTTTGGGGTTACAGACCTGTATTTGGAAATGCTGCTATAACTGATTTAATGACAAGTGATCCCTTGTTTGAAGGTGATCCGAATGATGGTCGATTTAATCCTTTAGAAACAATAACGTATGAATTGAGAGATCGTTTTTCTAACACGTTGTATGGTAATTTATCGCTCGATTATAAAATTAATAACGATTTTGCCTTTAAGTCGATGATTGGTTATACCAATGATCAGGATCGTAATGAAGAATTCAATAATAGCAATACCAGATCAGGAAGTCCTAGTACCGTATCCGGAAGGGCAAATGGAGTGAATGGTTCATTTATCTATAATACAGCAAACAGTTATGTAATTGAAAATACGCTGAGTTTTAATAAAAAAATAGGAAAAAACAATATTGATGCAATTGGAGGTTTCACTATGCAAGAAGCTAGTAGATTTATCTATGGCGCATCTGCGGCTCAATTACCCAATGAACGATTGGGCTTATCTGGTTTAGATGAAGGGGTGCCTTCAAAAATTTCTTCATCAAAAACTAAAAACACTTTAGCTTCTGCTATCGCAAGAGTAAACTATAGTTATGAAGGAAAATATCTAGCATCACTTTCTTTCAGGGCAGATGGATCATCTAAATTTACTCCTGAAAATAAATGGGGTTATTTTCCATCCGCAAGTATAGCATGGAGATTTAGTGAAGAAAAATTCATGGAGGATATAAATATTATTAGTGATGCTAAAATAAGATTGAGCCATGGAATAATTGGTAATAACAGAGTATCTGATTTTGCTTATTTATCTACTTTAAATTCACCAATAGTTCAAGCATATCCATTCAATGGAACATTAAGTAGCAGTACAGTTCCCTATACTTTAGGAAATCCTAATTTAAAATGGGAAAGCACACAGCAAACAGATCTTGGATTAGACTTAAGCTTATTTAAAAAGAAATTGTCCCTGGCAATAGATCTATACAAAAAGAATACAACAGACTTATTGTTGTATGCAGATCTTCCTACTTCTTCTGGTTTTGCAAGAGCTTATAAAAATATTGGCGAAGTTGAAAATAAGGGAATTGAACTTACACTTTCTGCTAATCTAATCAGCAAAAATAAATTTAATTGGAATAGCTCATTTAACATAGCTTTTAATGATAACAAAATCGTTAGTTTAAATGGAGGACAAGAAGCATTGCTGACTACAATAAATTGGGATAATCAATGGAATTCAATCCCTGCTTATATTGCAAAAGTTGGTCAACCAATCGGCCAATTTGTAGGATATATTTGGGATGGGTTATATCAAATTAAAGACTTTAATGTTACACCTGCTGGGTCCTATGTTTTAAAATCAAACATCACATCTAACACAGCCAATAGTTCTAATAATGGCAAAATCCAACCAGGTTTCATAAAGTATAAAGATTTAAATGGCGATTTAATAATTAATGATGATGATAAAGCAGTTATAGGAAATGCTGCACCATTGTTTACTGGTGGGTTTACTAATAATATAAAATTTGGCAATTTTGACATGAATATATTTTTTCAATATTCTTATGGCGGTCAAGTACTCAATGCCAATAGATTGGTGTTTGAGGGTAATTCAGGAAGAACATTACAAAATCAATTTGAATCTGTTTTGAACAGATGGACAATAGACAATCAAAACAATGAAATGTTTGTTGCTAAAGGAGCCGGAGATAAAGTATATTCTTCAAGGGTAATTGAAGACGGTTCTTATGTGCGACTTAAAACAATGCAATTGGGATACAACCTAAATAGTAAGATGATTAAGCGACTGAAATTACAGAGTTGTAGGTTTTATGTATCTGGCCAAAATATAGTTACCTGGACAAATTATACCGGATATGATCCTGAAGTTTCTGCATATAATTCTGCTTTAACGCCAGGTTTTGATTACTCAGTATATCCAAGAGCTAAAACAATTACGCTAGGTTTAAATGTTAATTTTTAATTGACAAAAAAATCAATAAATATATAGCCATGAAAATAAAACATATAAGTATCGCAATAATTCCTTTTCTGATCATTTCTTTTTCATCTTGTAAAAAGTATTTAGATACTGCACCCATGGATGTTATTGTTCCATCACAGTATTATGGAACAGAAGTTGAAATTAAAAATGCATTAGCAGGTATATATACCTACTTAGCTAAAGACGGAACTTTTGGAAGAAATATTCCAATTGAACTGGAAATGGGAAATGATGAAGGGCAATATAATAATAGAAATAATAATTCAGGAAGAGTTACGGCGATGTATGATTGTCAATCTTCTACAGATACTTATTCTGATTGTTGGTCTGCGCTGTATAGTGGAATAAATTCAGCCAATATGCTTTTGGCAAATATTGACGCTTCTGCTGCTTCTGATTCTGTTAAAAATATAGCAAGGGGAGAAGCCACATTTTTACGCGCGTTTAATTATTTTCAATTAGTAACTCGGTATGGTCAAGTGCCTTTGTTACTGAAGCCTACAACAAAGGTTACTACGCCTAATTTCCCTGCATCCTCATTAATAGAAATATACAACCAAATATTAGCAGATATGAAATATGCCGAACCATTGGTGCGTGATATTGTATCAATTGGAAATGGCAGTAGAGTATCTAAAAGTGCAGTTCGCGGAATTATTGCCAAAGTATATTTAAAGATGGCAGGTAAGCCTCTTAACAATGGATCTTCAATGTATGACTCTGCATTGGTTTGGGCAAAAAAAGTAGTCAATTCCGGTGTACATGGTTTAAACCCTAGCTATAAGCAAATATTTATAAATCATTCAAAAGATTTATACGACTATAAAGAAAGTATTTGGGAGATTGAATTTTATGGAAATAATACGCCAACTGGTACGATGCCTCCAGGAAGTAGATTTGCTTGTCAGTTAGCAATGAGATATACTGGATCTGATCCTAATCCATTAGTTGTGTACGGTTATGGGTCTTATATTCCTACTGGTTATTTGTATGATATTTATAACAAACTGCCTGGTGATACATTAAGAAGAGATTGGAATATACCTGCCTACACTTATAGTACCAATGCTACACCGCGTGTAGCAACTGCTGCTGCTGCATCTCCTTGGGATAGAGATTGTGGCAAGTGGAAAAGAGACGATGAAGTATTCATTCCAAAAAGTAGAGATTGGGGGCCTACTAATTTTCCGGTGTTACGGTATGCTGATGTTTTATTAATGATTGCAGAAGCAAATATGGAATTAGGAAATTTAGTGGAAGCTATGGATTATCTAAACCAAGTTAGAGATCGTGCATTGGCTTCTAGAGTAACAAATTTAATTGCTCCTGATCAAGCAAGTCTTCGACAAATCATTCGAGATGAAAGAGCACGAGAATTATGTTTTGAAGCAACACGAAAATTTGATTTAATAAGATGGGGTATTTTCAATCAGGCAATGACAGACTGTAAAACGGCAATTGGGTTGAGCACTACTGCCAATAAGGCGAGATATTTAACTACCTATACAAATGTTTCATTGCGTGACACACTTTTACCGATTCCATCTTCTGAATTATCCGTAAATGGGGCTATGAGGCAAAATAGTGGTTGGTAATTAATTAAAGTAAACACATGAAATGAGCTATATATAAGTTTCTGTAACAACTGAATTGAATATTTAGTCTATTTCATGCAACCATTCAAAAACAATAATTATATACAAATGAAAAAATATATTATTCTACATATATCTTTATTAGTGATATTATTTGCTTCTTGCAAAAAAGAAGAAGTAAGAGATATAGATTTCGAAGTAACTACTGAACTGCCTTCTGCTTGGATTTATACCATTAAAGATTCAGTGAAATTTAATGTATCTGGTAATCCTGATGTGATTTATTTTTATTCTGGCGAAAATGGATATAATTATGATTTCAGAGATAGGACGAGTAGGAATGATGGAACCTTGAAATTGAGTTTTCAATTACGTGTTGATAATGCAGATGGATTTGCTGCATTAGCTTCAGGGAATTTTAAAGTAGTTGCTTCAACTAATTTTACTGGAATATACTCAACTTCACCTGATTTAAATGTCGCAACTTCTACCGACTCTGCCACACTTAATAAGGCTAATTGGGTAGATATTACCAACAGATTTACTATACCCACATCAGGCACACCATCATTATTTTATAATTCGGGTGAAGCAACCATTAATGATTTAATTACTAATCCCAATAATCCAATTTATATCGCTTTTTTATACAAAGGAAATGCTACTGGTGCCCTAGGAGCTAACGGTATTACCATTGGAAGTCTTTCATTTTACAATAAATATACAGATGGTACACAAGTGAATTATAATTTAGTTCCAGGTGGTACAGTTAGCACTGTTTGGAAGATTGTTAAAGCAGCTAATACATTAAATAGTTGGGCCACCTCTTCTACCCAATTAAAATTTACAAGCCCACTAACAGCTTCCTATTCAGAAGACTGGGCAGTTTCCAATGCTTTTTATCCAAATTTAGCACTGCCTGATAAAGCTGTGCCAATTAAAAATGTAACTAACAGTCCAATTACCCAATACAGATATCGATTTACTAAACCTGGAGATTATAAAGTTGTTTTTGTTGCAAGCAATAATGGCGCGTCAAACCAAAAAGTTAAAATCAAAACATTTGTCATTACTGTAAATCCTTAAACTAGGAGTATATTTTTAGGTAATTTAAAGCAGATATCCGATGAGATTTTTTTTATTATTTACAGCATTATTTACTGTTAATATTGTTGTTGCTCAAAAAATGACATTTACAGACTCCATTGATGTTGCGGCTAAAGTATGGAGTAGAGATGCGAATAAAAAAATTCAATATGCTGATTGGAAAAATTTTAATTCGCATACCATTAATCAAATAAATGGTTTTAAAATAGGTGCGCCTGATATTGTTTGTGAATATGGAGGCGATAAAACGGAACAAACCACAGCTACCGGCTTTTTTAGAACGGAAAAAATAAAAGGAAGATTTTGGATGGTGGATCCGCATGGACACTTGTTTATTACCAAAGGTGTAAATAGTATCCGTCCCGGTAATTCTAATGAATTAAATCAACTTTTAATTGATAAGTTTGGCTCCAATTCCAACTGGATAAATTCAACACTTAAAAATTTAGATGAATTTAGCTTTAATACCGCAGGTTCATGGTCTGACCTTAAATCTATTCTATCTCACAATAAAACCTCCAAAGGCTTTCCTTATACCATACAACTAAGTTTATTGGCTGGATTCGCTCAAAAGAATAAAAATAAAACGAAGGATTATCCGATTTTGTCATTTGTATTTTCCAAAAACTTTGAAAACTATTTAGTTTCAAAGTTAAATGAATATAAAGCGTATTTTTCTGACCAAAATTTATTAGGATATTTTTCAGATAATGAATTGCCCTTCCAAACTGATTTATTAACTGATTTCTTAGCCTTAAATGATGAAAGTGATGAAGGTTATGTAGTAGCTAAAGAATGGGTGGCCTCCAACGGAATTGATGTTGAAAAAATTAGTAAGGAACAGCAAAAAAATTTTTCAGGATTTGTAGCAGAAACGTATTTTAAAAAAGTAAATGAACAGATAAAGCAGGCAGATCCTAATCATTTGTATTTGGGTAGTAGGTTGCACGCTTCGGCTAAAAACAATGATGCTGTTTTATTGGCAGCTCAAAAATATATCGATGTAATTTCAATTAATTATTATGGCGCTTGGGATTTGTCAGATAAGCATAGTAAGCAATGGTTGGCAATGAAGAAACCTTTTTTTATAACGGAGTTTTATACAAAAGGGGAAGATACAAAAATGGCTAATATGTCTGGGGCAGGTTGGTTGGTTAAAACTCAGGTAGATCGAGGGGTTCATTATCAAAACTTCTGCATTCAATTAATGCTTAATGAAAATTGTGTAGGTTGGCATTGGTTCAGGTATCAAGACAATGATCCCAACGATAAATCTGCAGATCAATCTAATCAAGATTCCAATAAAGGAATGTTAGATATTCAATTCAGTTGGTACAATGATTTAACGAATAAAATGCGTCTTTTTAATGAAAGGATTTATCAACTAATTAAATTTATTGACCAATAGATTTGAATAACTAATTCGTATACATAATTAACTAAAATCTAAAAAGCTGCTTAGCCAATTTTAAGAGGCAAGTGAAAATCGACTTAAATACATGAAGTATAATTATAAAGTTTTTATTACATTATTCATTTTTACTTACAGTTCATCTATTTACAGTCAGCAACAAAAGATGATTTATCATAGTGATTGGATTGATTTTAATAAAAATGGAATCAAAGATATTTTTGAGGATCCAACACAAACAGTAGAGAAGAGAATTAATAATCTGCTCTCTCAAATGAATTTAGCGGAGAAAACATGTCAACTTGCCACTCTTTATGGATATGGCCGGGTACTTAAAGATACGCTACCCAATAAAAATTGGAAAACTGCAATATGGAAGGATGGTATTGGTAATATTGATGAACATTTAAATAATACTACTTTTCGAAAAAGCACTTTCACTACTCTTTCCTTTCCTTATAGCAAACATGCTGCGTCTATCAATACTATGCAGAAATGGTTTATTGAAGAAACAAGGTTGGGCATACCTGTAGACTTTACCAATGAAGGAATTCATGGATTAGCACATGATAGGGCTACACTTCTTCCTGCACCAATAGCTTTAGGAAGTACCTGGAATAAAGCGTTAATTAATAAAGCGGGTCATATTGTTGGTAGAGAGGCAAAAGCTTTGGGTTACACCAATGTGTACACTCCAATATTAGATTTAGCACGTGATCCAAGATGGGGAAGAGTGGTAGAATGTTTTGGTGAAGATCCTTTTTTAGTAGCCGAGTTAGGCAAACAAGTTGTTTTAGGTGTTCAGGAAGAAGGAGTAGCTTCTACACTCAAACACTTTGCCGTTTATAGCGTTCCCAATGGTGGTAGAGATGGTAATGCACGTACAGATCCACATGTTACCCCTAGAGAATTACATGACATTTTTCTATATCCATTTAGAAGAGTAATACAAGAAGCCAAGCCAATGGGTGTGATGAGTAGTTATAACGATTGGAATGGAGAACCAGTAACTGGTAGTTATTACTTTTTAACCGAATTACTTAGAACACAATATGGATTTGATGGGTATGTAGTTTCTGATAGTGATGCGGTAGAATTCCTAAATACCAAACATCATGTTGCTTCAGATAAAGTAGATGCAGTTAAACAAGCATTTGAGGCTGGCTTAAATGTTAGAACAAATTTTGATGCTCCGGACAATTACATACTTCCCCTGAGGCAATTAATGAGTAATAAAGGTATTGATTCCAAAACATTGAATAGTAGAGTTGCCGATGTGTTGAGGGTGAAATTTAAGTTAGGATTGTTCGATCATCCTTTAATAGATACTAATAACGCAGATAAAATGGTGAACAACGAAGAAGCAAAGGCTTTTTCTAAAGTTTTCAGTAGGGAATCTATCGTGCTTTTGAAAAATGAAAATGATCTATTACCAATTAAAAACAGTCGCTTTAAAAAAATATTAATTACCGGACCTCTTGCAGATGATAAATTACATTCTATGAGCCGATATGGCCCTAATAACATTCAGGTAGTTTCTGTTCTCGAAGGATTCAATAACATAGCTCATCAACAATCCCTTCAAATTGGTTATGAAAAGGGGTGCGAAGTAGCAGATGACAATTGGCCAGAAAGTGAATTATATCCTTTAGAAACCAGTTTCAATGAACAAAAACAAATTGATGCTGCAGTGGCAGCTGCAATACAGAATGACTTAATAGTTGCAGTGATGGGTGAAACAGAGGCATTGGTTGGTGAAAGTAGAAGTAGAACAAGTTTAGAATTACCCGGAAATCAATTGAAACTTTTACAAGCATTATTCAAAACAGGTAAACCAATTGTATTAGTATTAATAAATGGAAGACCATTAACTATTAATTGGGCTAATAAATATTTACCATCTATTATTGAAGCCTGGTTTCCTGGCGAAGACGGAGGTAATGCAATTGCTGATGTTATTTTCGGTAATTATAATCCAGGTGGTAAGCTTCCTGTTACATTTCCTAAATCTGTTGGTCAACTTGAATATAATTTCCCTTATAAACCAGGTGCGCATGCGGGTCAACCAGGAGATGGTCCAAATGGATTTGGTAAAACTAATGTATATGGAGCATTGTATCCGTTTGGATTTGGCTTGAGTTATACCAAATTTAAATACAGTAATTTAATAGTAACTCCAGATTCTACTAATACCAATCAAAAAATATATATCAGTCTTGATATTACTAATGAAGGAAAATATGATGGGGATGAAGTGGTTCAATTATATTTTAAGGATCAGGTTAGTTCTCTTACTGTATATGAAAAACAACTAAGGGGTTTTGAACGAGTTCATTTAAAAGTAAATGAAACCAAAAAAGTGCGTTTTGAATTGAAACGGGATGATTTTAAAATGTATGATAAAAAAATGAATTGGGTTGTAGAGCCTGGTGTATTTGAAATTATGGTTGGCACATCTTCTGAAGAAATTAAATTAAGCAAAAAACTAGTATTAACAGAATAAAAACGAACAATGAGTAGCGAAACAAAAGATTTATTTGATTTAAGTAATAAAGTAATTATTGTTACCGGTGGAACAGGTGTATTGGGATCAATATTTGTGAAAGCAATAGTTAAGTATGGCGCAAGTGTAGTAATTCTCGGACTTGATGCTAAGATTGGTGAAGAGAGGGCAAAAGAAATTAATGACAATGGTGGTAATGCATTGTTTTTATTATCAAATGTATTAGAAGAAACACAATTAATAGAAGCTAGAAATGCTATTCTTAGTAAATATGGTAAAATTGATGGACTAGTAAATGCGGCAGGTGGTAATGTGCCTGAAGGTGTATTGTCGCCTGATACTGATGTGTTTAATTTGAATATCGAGGGAATGAAAAAAGCTATGGTGCTAAATTTATGGGGCACTATAATTCCTGTTCAGGTATTTGGGCCAGAAATTGCTAAAACAGGCAATGGTAGTATTGTAAACATATCATCTGTTAGTCCTAAAAGAGCACTAACCAGAGTATTGGGATATAGTATGGGCAAGGCTTCTATCGATTTATATACCAAATGGTTTGCTGTTGAAATGGCCAACAGATACGGCGATAAAGTAAGAATGAATTCAATTATGCCCGGCTTCTTTTTAACCGAACAAAATAGAAATTTATTAACCAATTCTGATGGAAGTCTTTCTCAAAGAGGAAATGATATTATTAGCCATACTCCTTTTAAAAGATTTGGTTCACCCAATGAATTAGAAGGTGCATTGATTTGGTTATTAAGTGACTCTTCAAAGTTTGTAACAGGTATGGATATTGGTGTAGATGGAGGATTTACAGTTTCAAGTGGTGTTT
Organism: Sphingobacteriia bacterium; assembly: GCA_947460365.1. Taxonomy (GTDB): domain Bacteria; phylum Bacteroidota; class Bacteroidia; order Chitinophagales; family Chitinophagaceae; genus Sediminibacterium. The sequence goes on from CANHJH010000034.1 coordinate 15,687, forward strand.
AATTAATTAAAATAAAAATCTTGTATGAAGAATTTCCCTTCTTATAAAAATGTGAATTGTAGAATGGAGCAAACCATGAGATGGTATGGCCCTAATGATCCTGTATCATTAAGTGATATCAAACAAGCTGGTTGCACAGGTATTGTATCTGCATTACACCATATTCCCAATGGGCAAGTTTGGTCTGTAGAAGAAATAAACAAACGGAAAAATGAAATAGAAAAAGCGGGATTAACATGGAGTGTAGTAGAGAGCGTACCTGTTCATGAAGCAATAAAAACCCAATCATCTGGATTTGAAAATTATATTGAAAACTACAAACAGTCTATTAAAAATTTGGCTTCTTGCGGTATAAAAAATATCACTTATAATTTCATGCCTGTATTAGATTGGACCCGAACTGATTTGGCTTTTGAAGTTGAAGATGGATCAAAAGCATTGAAATTTGAAATGGCAGCATTTGTAGCATTTGATTTGTTCATATTAAAACGAAAAAATGCAGCAATTGATTATGATCAAGCTACAATCGATAGAGCTGAAACCAGATTTTTATCAATGACAACTGATGAGAAAAGAAAATTAGAAAGAAATATTATTGCTGGTTTACCCGGAAGTGAAGAAAGCTTTACTATTGAACAATTTCAATCAGCTTTAGATACCTATCAAAATATCAATGCTGATGTTTTACGTGATCACTTGATTTATTTTTTATCAAAAATTATACCTACTGCAGAAGAAAATGGAGTGGTTATGTCAATACATCCAGATGATCCTCCCTATGCTATATTAGGTTTGCCTCGAGTGGTAAGTACAGCTTCAGACATCAAAAGTTTAGTTTCAGCAATACCCTCTTTAAGTAATGGGCTTTGTTTTTGTACTGGATCTTTCGGTGTAATCGAACAAAATAATTTACCAGAAATGGTTAAGGATTTTGGCGACAGAATTCATTTTATTCACCTAAGAAGTACACGAAGAAACGAGTTGGGCGATTTTTATGAAGACAACCATTTAGAGGGAGATGTTGATATGTATGCTGTTATAAAAAAATTGGTGAGTGTAATGCAGCAAAGAAAAATTGGAATTCCTGTAAGACCCGATCATGGTCATCAAATGTTAGATGATTTACATAAAAAAACCAATCCAGGATATTCTGCTATAGGAAGATTAAGAGGCCTTGCTGAAATTAGAGGACTCGAGTTGGGAATTTTAAGATCAATGCAATAGAATAAATTTAGTAATAAAACAAATGGCAAATATAAATTCAGCAACTATTTTTAACGATGATTTCTTATTTACTAATAAGACAGCAAAGAATATATATTTTGATTATATAAAAGATTTGCCAATTATTGATTATCACAATCACCTTTCTCCATTTGATTTAGCTAATGATACATCGTTTTCTAATTTATATGAGATTTGGCTAAAGGGTGATCATTATAAATGGAGGGTAATGCGTACCCTGGGGTTTAATGAAAAATACGTAACAGGAACTGCAACTGACAAAGAAAAATTTATAGCATGGGCTAATTGTCTTCCGCAAACTATTCGAAATCCCATTTTTCATTGGTCACATTTAGAATTAAAAAATACATTTGGCATTAATCAATATTTAAATGAATCTACAGCAGATTTAATCTTCCAAAAATGTAATGAACTTTTACAAAAAAAGGAATATAGTGTTCACAGTATATTAAAGAAATACAATGTTCAATTAGTTGGTACTACAGATGATCCTTGCGATGATTTAATGGCTCATCAACAATCAAATAATTTTAATAATTTAATTAAAGTGGTCCCAACTTTTAGGCCCGATAAGTTTTTAAATATTAGCGATAAACAATCATTTATTAATAATATTGAAAAACTGGAAATCGCTACAGGAATAAAAATCAATTCTATAAATTCTTTTTTGTCTGCATTGGAGAGTAGGATAAACTATTTTCATGAAGCTGGTTGTAGAGCATCAGACCATGGTCTACAGCAAATGCCTTCAAAAATAACCTTCACTACAAAATTAGAAACAGAATTTAAATCATTCATGGATTCAAAAAACAAACTAAATTTTTCTGATCCTGAAAGATTTTTCGGTGCAGTATTATATTCTTTGTGCCGAATGTATAATAAAAAGGGGTGGGTACAGCAATTTCACTTGGGTCCAATTCGTAACAACAATAGTCGCATGTTGAAATTGGTGGGTGTAGATGCGGGAACTGATTCGATTGGTGATTATAACCAGGCCGAAAATTTATCAAAATTCTTGAATGAACTAGATTTTAGAAACGATTTGGCCAAAACAATTTTATACAATATTAATCCGGCAGATAATGAAGTATTTGCTTCCATGTGCGGAAATTTTAATGATGGATCAGTTAAAGGAAAGATCCAATTTGGATCTGCATGGTGGTTTTTAGATCAAAAAGAGGGAATTGAAAATCAAATAAACACATTGTCTAATTTAGGAGTAGTTAGTTCATTTATTGGAATGACTACCGATAGTAGAAGCTTCCTGTCTTTTTCTAGACATGAATATTTTAGACGAATAATTTGCAACATGTTTGGAAGTGATATGGA
>CANHJH010000035.1 GCA_947460365.1 Sphingobacteriia bacterium
GGTTAAATCGATAATGCCGATTTTTTTGCCTTCCGCAATCGCTGCCAACAATGAACCGGCACAGCCCAATTCCACATCATCAGGATGAACACCAAAAGCAAGTATATCTAACTGCATAAGCATTAAAATTAGGGCAAAGGTAATCAAAGTAGGGGCAAAAAAAATCCTGCTTTTGGGAAGCAGGATTTTTATCTAAATAGTTAGAATTAGTCTTTTTTCGCGTAACGCTTTTTGAACTTATCAATTCTACCAGCAGTATCAACCAATACGTTTTTACCAGTGTAGAAAGGATGAGAAGTATTGGAAATCTCCAATTTAATAACTGGATATTCTTTACCATCTTCCCATTGAATGGTTTCTTTTGTTTGTGCAGTTGACTTGCTCAAGAAAGATGTACCGTTACTCATGTCTTTGAAAACCACAAAACGATAACTTTCCGGATGGATACCTTGTTTCATATTTATTTGTTTAGGTTGTACGGATTTGGCCGTACGATTATTTAAAATTGGAAGGCGAAATTAGACATTTATTCTATTTTTACCAAATAGAAATTAATCAAATAAGCGCGCTAACTCTTCATATTTACATATTGTAGCGGAAAACCGAATCCGCCGGCATTACATTTTGCTATAATATCCTGTAAATCATCGATTTTTTTCCCAGTAACTCTTATGATATCGTCCATAATAGCTGCTTGAACTTTTGAGCCACTATCCTTGATCATTTTTACGATTTTCTTTGCATCTTCCTGCTTCAGACCATTCCTAACGGATACTTCTTTCTTTACCACCTTACCACTTGGGTAAGCGTCTTTAGAAAAGTCAAACGCACTCCCATCAATCCCTTGTTTCATCGATCGGCTAATTAATACATCAATCAGCTGTTTCATTTGCATTTCGCTTCCTACCTCTAACGAAACGATGTAATCTTTTTTATTTAACTCCACTTTTACCGGCGAATCTCTAAAATCATATCGGCCTGCAATTTCTTTTTTAACGGTATTAATCGCATTATCTAATACCTGTAAATCTACGGCGCTGGCAATATCAAAAGATGGCATATAATTATTTTTTACAAAATTACTTTACAAATGTCGGTTTTCAATAATACAATTTTAATAATTGTTTTAAAGATTTTCTGCTGTTGTAGGTTTATATTTTTTGGAAGAATATATAAATAATGCAATTCCACCAAGTACCAAAATAAAAGCTATTAGTTCGGCCTGTGTTGGATTAAACAGTATATCATAGGTAGTATTCACCCTGATTTTTTCAATTAAAAATCGCTCAACTCCATTAAAAATCAGATAAAAACTAAACAACTGACCCGGCACTTTAATTTTCTTTCTTAGCATCCAAAGAACTCCAAATAATATTAAACAGATAATTATTTCATACAAAGGAGTTGGATATACTGGCAAGGGTAATTGATTACAGTAATTTCCTATACAATCTTTTATAGGTACTCCCTCCCCTATAACATTATGAGGATATTGATAAGCCCATAAAAAATCTGGTATCCAGCTAAATGGTTTTGGGTTGGTATTTACGATGCCCCAATCGCCATCTCCACTAACCTGACAACCAATTCTTCCTAGTGCATAAGCCAGCATCATGGTGGTGGCCATCGCATCCAATAAATGAATAATGGTTATTTTATGCTTTTTAGCATACAAAATAATTGCTATGCCAGCGCATATAAGTCCTCCATAAAAAGTTAATCCACTAAAAGCAATTAAAGCGCCAATAGGATCCGCAGCAAAATCATTCCAATTCTCTAGGTTATGAAAAATTTTGGCCCCTAAAAATCCAAAAAGAGCAGCATAAAGCACAATGTCGCCCACTCTATCATGTGGCCAAATTCTAACTATTCTTACCTCGGGTTTACTAAGTTTTTGTTTGTTCTTTTCCTGCCACTTTACAACTGCAAATACAATGGCTAATAATAATCCTGTTAAAACATTACCTCTGGATGATAAAATAAATGCAGGCGGATTATTTAATGCATCCGGAATGGTGAATGCCCCAATAATTTTATATCCAAAAATAAAACCCAATAAACCATTAAACAATAATTCAGTAATACTTGCAGGTTTCCCAATGACTAATTTTTCTTCAGTAAAGGTAAATAGACCTTGTTGTTGCTTTCTTTTTAATTCGATGGTTAAAACCCAGGCACAAATAACAAATGCAAGTGCTACAAAAAAACCGAAGGAATTGACCAGTTTTAACCCGGATATTTCGATACCAAAAATATCTTTAAATGCGTAATACAAATTGGGGTACATATATCAGTTAAAATTTTAAGTGAATGGAGATGCAATGTAAATAGAAAATAGCTAAAAAAGAAAGGCCTCACTAAAGTGAGGCCCATACTTACTAACCCATCTAAAAACAAACTTCAATAATATTTTTAATTACAATGCTCATTAAAAACTGAAATTAAATGTTGAGCAATAATTTGTGCAGGTCTGCCTTCTATTTGATGACGTTCTACCATGCTAACTAAAGCACCATCTTTAAATAATGCAATTGCTGGTGATGATGGCGGATAAGGCAATGATAAAGCTCTTACTTTATTTACAGCTTCTATATCAAAGCCAGCAAAACTAGTAGCTAATCTATCAGGACGCTTTACTGCATTTTGAACAGCCATTACTACACCCGGTCTGCATGTACCAGCTGCGCAACCACAAACTGAATTGATCACTACTAATGTCGTTCCTTTTTGATTCAAAGTATTTTCTACATCAGTTGAAGTTAACATCTCTGTAAATCCTTCCTCTGTCAATTCTGCCTTCATTGGCATTACTATTTCCGCTGGATACATATCTCACTATTTTTATACTACGAAGATAAAGATTTCCATTAAATGGAAAAAATAGAGTTTAAAATAAGCCATAATGACTTATGTAAAACAAATTTACTGTCATATTGTCGTATAAATACGGATACTTTGGTCATTTTGAACAAAAAATGGTGGAAAAAAAGCATTGGTATATCATTTGAAAATATGTATTCAATTAATAACAATCAAAAAATACAGTTATGACAATCTTAAAAAACCACAACGCGAATCTTATCAATGAGATTTTCAACAATTTTCCCGGAACTTGGGGAAGAGATGTACAAACTAATTATTATGCACCCGCTGTGAATATTCATCAAACAGATGATGCGTATCATATTGAATTAATGGCTCCAGGTAGAGAAAAATCTGAATTTAAAATTAAAATAGATAAAGGTTTTTTAACAGTGAGTTATGAAACAAATGAAGCAACTGAACAAAAAAATCTCCAACCAATTCTTAGAGAATTTTCATTGAAAAATTTTAAAAGAAGCTTTTCCATAGATGATGCTATACATACTGAAGGGATTCTGGCCAACTATGAAAATGGCATTTTGAAACTGCTTTTGCCAAAGAAAGAAGAAGTAAAAATTGTGCCTAAAGAAATTACGGTACAATAACTTGTATGGACGAGGCTGTAGTAGGTTAATCAAAAAGGCTCCAAATTTAATTTGGAGCCTTTTTGATTAACTATTGAATACAATTTACTTTTCTACGCGTGTCAATCAGATATTGTATTTTCCAATGCTGATTGATTTTAACTAATTGAAAGGAGTTTACCCCACAATGACTAAATTGACCTTTCCAGTAAAACTGATAGGGTGTCCAAACAATGGCTAGCGGTCCATCAACTTTAATGGTTTCAAATGTAATTCGTTCATCTGCTGCTCCTTGTTCTATCTTAGCAATTTGTTGCACAAAGTCATCCACTAAAACATTTTTAATAAAGGGTTTGCCCTCTTTTGTTTGAGCGATGGTTTGCAGTATTGCACTGTCTGAAAAACAATCTTTTAGTAAAGTAACATCGGAACTTTTCATTGCTTTAAAAAGTTGCTGAATGATTGCTTTTACTGAATCCTCAGTAGATTGAGCGAATACAGAATTTGTACAAAAGATAACAGCGAATAGTAGCATTAACATTTTTCTCATAACCGAATTACTTTAAGTAGCCGAGAATTTTGAGCATGCTTGCTGCACTTTGTTCTTTAGCATAAACCCAATCTATTAACTTGCCATTTTTATCATACTCAACAATTACGTGTTTGGGGGATGGAATCAGGCAATGCTTAATTCCTCCATATCCACTAATTTGATCCTGATATGCACCGGTATGAAAAAAGCCTACATACAATGGTTCATCATTAGTAGCTACTTCCTTTTTTTCGGTAGTCTTTAGTTTAGGTAAAAACACTTCATTTATATGCTCTTCGGAGTCATAGTAGTCGTGGCTATCACATGTAATGCCACCCAACACAACCCGATGATATTCATTGTCCCATTTATTTACCGGTAGCATTAGAAACTTTTCACCAATACCCCAGGTATCGGGTAAGGTAGTAATAAAGGAAGAATCAATCATATACCAACACTCCCGATCGTTTTGAATTTTCTCTCCTATAACGCTGTAAATATGCGCCATGCTTTCACCTACGGTGTAACTACCAAACTCGGTAAAGATATTCGGCATAGGTACTTTTGCTTTTTTACATGCCTTTTTAATATTTCCAACTATCTCATTAATCATAAATTGATAGTCGTATTCAAAACCTAATGAATGCTTAATTGGGAAACCGCCGCCAATATTAATAGAATCTAATTCAGGGCAGATTTTTTTCAGCTGACAGTATAGGTTAATGATTTTATTTAACTCACTCCAATAATAGATATCGTCTTTAATTCCTTTATTAAGGAAGATATGTAGCATTTTTAATTGAAATTTATGCTCGTTTCCTTCTATTTCATCTACATAAAATTCAAGAATATCTTTAGCACGTATACCTAACCGTGAAGTATAAAATGGAAAATTGGGTTCTTCTTCAGCTGCAACACGAATACCAAGAGAAAAAGGTGCTTTTACGCTTCGCTTATATGCATTTAATTCTTCCTTATTATCTAATATTGGAACTACATTTTTGAATCCGGAATTGATTAGCTTAGCAATGCGTGAAGTGTATTGTTTTTGCTTATAACCATTACAAATAATAAAAGTTTCTTTATTGATTTTACGACGTTGATACAATCGATTAATTATTTCAATATCATAAGCGTACGACGTTTCTAAGTGAATATTGTTTTTAAGGGCTTCCTCTACAATAAAGGAGAAATGCGAACTTTTGGTACAATAGCAATAAAAATACTGCCCTTCATATTTATGCTTTTTAAAAGCAGCTTCAAACATTTTTTTAGCCTTTTGTATCTGCATACCAATTTTGGGTAGATACGTTAATTTTAAAGGCGTTCCATGTTTGTCGATCAACTTTTTGATGTCAACACCGTTGAATTCGAGATAACCCGCATCACTAACTTCAAATCCTTCTTGTGGAAAGTGAAAAGTTTGATTAACCAGAGAGGTGTAGGTATTATTCATTCCGTCTTTTTTTCCTTTTTAGATTGTAAAAATAGCCCTTGTAATTGATTAAACGACATAAAAAAAGCCGGAGGCAAATGCAACCGGCTTTGTATAGAAAAATATTATAGCATTACTTAACAGAAGCTACCAAAGCTTTAAAGCTAGCTGGTTCATTCATAGCCAAATCAGCCAATACTTTACGGTTAAGATCAATACCTTTTACGCTTAATTTGTTAATAAACTGACTGTAAGTCAACCCTTCTTCTCTTACAGCGGCATTAATACGCGCAATCCATAACTGGCGATATTCACGCTTCTTTAATTTACGACCTACATAACTGTAAGTAAGACCTTTTTCAACGATATTTTTGGCAACGGTATATACGTTTTTACGTTTACCGTAGAAACCTTTTGCTTGGTTAAGGATTTTTTTTCTCCTTGCTCTTGATGCAACTGCATTTTTTGAACGTGGCATACTAAAATGTTTTAAAGTTAGCTGGGCTAACCGTGATGAATAATCTGTTTAAAAGCGGCTAATTAACCTTTTAGGCGTAATAAGCGTAGAACGAAATCCTTGTTAGTTGAACCAACAATACCTTTTTGTCTTAGTGCACGCTTGCGCTTCTTAGATTTTTTGGTTAGGATGTGACGCTTGAATGCTTTTTGGAAACTGATTTCTCCGGTACCGGTCACTTTAAAACGCTTTTTAGCGCTGGAGTTTGTTTTAACTTTTGGCATTTAAATAATCTTCTTAAGATTATACCCTGCTGGCGTCACACCACAGGGTGTGAACTTGTTTGGCCTTACGGGAAAATTTTGGATTGCAAAACTAAGAAAAAAAGTTGAAAATCAACAGTTGAAATTCAAAATAAATGATAATTGACAGGGATTAATTAACAATTAGCAACGAAAATCACCCATTATCAATTATCAATTATCAATTATCAATTATCAATTATCAATTATCAATTATCAATTATCAATTATCAATTAATCCTAGCTTTTAGGCTTAGACTTACCTGTTTTAGGTGTAAAAATTGCAAACATCCGCTTGCCCTCTAACTTAGGCATACTTTCTAAAGTACCTGCTTCTGCTAGTCTTTCAGCAAACTTCAATAAAAGCAATTGTCCGCGATCCTGGAACATAATGGCACGTCCTTTAAATTGGACATAAGCCTTTACTTTATTGCCATCTTTTAAAAAGTTTTCAGCATGTTTTGCCTTAAAGTTAAAGTCATGATCATCCGTACTAGGCGTAAAGCGAATTTCTTTGATTTCGCTTTGCTTAGAATTGGCTTTCATTTCCTTTTCTTTCTTCTTCTTCTCGTATAAGAATTTCTTATAATCGATTACTTTACAAACTGGAGGATCTGCTGTTGGAGAAATCTCCACCAAGTCTAGCTCTTGTTCCTGAGCTATTTTCAATGCATCTTGAGTAGAATAAATACCTACTTCTACATTGTCGCCTACTAAACGAATTTGTGGTACCCGGATTCTTTCATTAATTCTGTGCTCAGGCTCGGGCTGCCTGTTAAATCTTGGATTAAATCTTCCTCCGCCTCTTGGTGGTAATGCCATTAAAACTTGTTTGGTTTAAAAATTTTAGTAAATATACATACAATAAATGAACTATTCCGGTGATTTGCGTTCTACTATCTCTGCCTTTATTAATTGTACAAAATCATTCACTGCTAAAGTACCCATATCTCCTTTCCCCTGACGCCTGATGGCTAGCTTACCTTCTGTCACTTCTTTCTCGCCCAACACTAGCATATAAGGTACTTTCATCAATTCTGTATCCCGAATTTTTTTTCCTATTTTTTCGCTTCTGTCATCAATTTCTACCCTTACGCCAGCTTGCTTTAATTGTTTTTGCACCGCTAATGCGTAGTCCATAAACTTATCACTGATCGGTAATATTTTAGCTTGTAATGGTGCTAACCAAACCGGAAACTTTCCTGCATAGTGTTCTAACAAAAATCCGATAAAACGTTCATGGGTACCTAATGGAGCGCGATGTATGATGAGTGGAATATCGGCTTCGTTATGTTGATTGGTATATTCCAATTTAAATTTACGACCAGAATTAAAATCAACCTGATTGGTTGCCAGCGTAAATTCTCTACCAATTGTGCTCCAAATTTGTACATCTATTTTGGGCCCGTAAAACGCAGCTTCATCCTGAACTTCAACAAAAGGCGTATTGGTTTCTATTAAAACCTGACGAACCATGTCTTCTGTTTCTTTCCAAAGTGCTGGTTCGTTTACATACTTCTGTCCCAATTTACTTGGATCATGTAAACTTAATCGCATCACATATTTATCTATACCGAAAATATTAAAATATTTGAGGTACATATCATTCACTGCTCTGAACTCTTGTGCAAACTGTTCTTTATTACAGTAAATATGCGCATCATTCATATGCAAGCATCTTACACGCATTAATCCAAATAACTCGCCACTTTGCTCATAACGATAGCAGGTGCCATATTCTGCAATTCGATAAGGTAAATCTTTATAGCTCTTCGGTTCTGCTCCAAATATTTTGTGGTGATGCGGGCAATTCATGGCTTTTAAATAGTACTTAGTGCCATCTAACTCCATTGGAGGAAACATACTGTCGGCATAGTAAGGAAGATGTCCGCTGGTTAAGTACATACTCTCTTTGGCTATATGTGGAGTAACTACCCGCTTATATCCTGCAGCTTCTTCTGTCTCCTTTGCTAATCGCTCTAATTCTTCGATAATAATTGTCCCATTGGGCATCCACAATGGCAAACCAGGACCTACATCATCATCCATCGTAAAAATGCTCAACTCTTTTCCAAGCTTGCGGTGATCTCTCTTCTTTGCTTCCTCCAACATTAAAATATACTCATCTAGTTCTTTCTGTGACGGGAAACTGACCCCATATAAACGAGTTAACATTTTGTTCTTCTCATCTCCTTTCCAGTAAGCGCCTGCAATGCTGGTTAGCTTTATTGCTTTGATAAATCCGGTATGGGGTATATGTGGCCCTCTACATAAATCAGTAAATTCACCCTGTTGATAAAAGGTAATTTCGCCATCTGTAAGATTGCTTAGCAAATCGAGTTTGTACTCATCTCCTTTCTCCGTAAAATAATCAATAGCATCTTGCTTACTTTTCTCTATACGAACGAACACATTGTTCTTTTTAGAGAGCTCGTTCATCTTCTTTTCAATAGCCAATAAGTCATCTTCCGAAATTTTACGATCCCCCAAATCCATATCGTAATAAAATCCTTTATCTAAAGCAGGCCCCACCCAAAACTTTACTCCGGGAAAAATGGCTTCAATTGCCTCCGCCATTATATGTGCGGTAGAATGCCAAAAAGTGTTTTTACCTTCTGCGTCATCCCAGGTATGAAATTTTATTGAAGCGTCTTCCGTAATGGCTTTAGCGGTATCCACCACTTTGTTATTTACAGTTGCTACCAATACTTTTCTAGCCAATCCTTCACTAATAGATTTGGCAACATCTAAAGCCGAAATACCCGGTTCATATTGCCTTACTGCTCCATCCGGAAAACTAATATTAATCATAATCTATCTATATCTCAATTAAATAAGGTTGCAAAGGTAGCAAATACCGTAAAACCTTTAACGTTTTTTATATTCATATTTAACCGACTTGTTGTTAGTTTTGTAATATGAGGCTGAATTTTACCCTGATTTTAATTTTATTGGCATCTTTTCAAGTACAATCCCAAGATATAACCGGAATTTGGAGAGGTTATTTTAGTTCATCTAACGGACTTTATCGTGAAGGAATTCGGGAGGAGATGTATAAATATGAAGTTCAAATAGACCAATTACAAAATAACAGCATTAAAGGCGTAACTTTTTCATACAAGACCACCGTATTTTATGGGAAATCACTTGCGCAAGGCATATTTAATGCAAAATCCAAAACATTATTACTCAAAGAGACTGCATTGGTTGATTTAAGAGTGGAGGGTATCACTGAGCCTTGTTTAATGACCTGCTATCTGGATTACAGTAAAATAGGTTCATTGGAAGTACTTCAGGGTACGTTTATTTCTACCAACACCAAAGACAAAGGGGATTGTGGAAGTGGTAAAGTTTATTTGGAGCGAGTTCCTACTTCTGAATTTAAAAAGGAAGATTTTCTCAAAAAGCCGCGTATAGATACACCTAAATCAGCTCAACCAATTGTAAAAAACACAACCCCTGCTAACAATTCACCTGCTTTATCTAGCAAACTTGCTCAAAAGCCAGCTCCACCGGTTAAGAAAGAACCCACCAACAATACTGCAAGTCTACCTAAAATCAATAAGGAAGAGCATACCATACCAAATCCTGAAAAGATTAAAGAAGAACCCGAGTATAAGAAAGTCACGTCAATACCTAATATCTTAAAGGAGAGAGAAAATAATCTGGTAAAGACAATTTTTTCGGATGATGAAACGATTTTAGTTGAGCTATACGATAATGGCACCATTGATAATGATACCATATCTGTATACAACAACAATGAATTGATTGTAAAAAGAGGCCGATTGACTGTAAACCCTATTACCATTAATATAAACAATACAGCCAATGACCCTTTTCATGAATTGGTAATTGTTGCAGAGAACTTAGGAGAAATACCGCCTAATACGGCACTAATGGTTGTTACCGCCGGTAAAAAACGTTATGAAATATTTTTAGATTCAGATGAAGAACGAAATGCAAAAGTGATCATCCAATACAAACACTAGCGTTTAATATTAAAGGTTATGGATGGAATGATCGGAAATAAGGAAACTTGTTTAGCTGAAACTTTTAAATTTCCTGCTGCTGCCGATCCTTCAGAATCAAAATATATAAAATACGGGTTAAGTCTACTGTAAGCATTGTAAATACTAAAGACCCAGTTAGTAGTATATTTTCTTGCCTTTTTAGGTATGGGCGTGTATGTTGCAGCCAAATCTAAACGATGGTAAGGGTTCATTCTATATGAATTAATACCACTAAATTGTTGAGACAACACTCCATTAATAAAATAGAAACGCTCCGGCACTGAAATTGCGCTTCCGGTACCATACACAAAAACGGTGGATACCCTCCATTTTTTATTGATTTCATAATTGCCCACAACTGAAATATCGTGTCTGCGATCATATTTACTGGGAAACTTATTTCCACTATTCAAATCATTGAACTGGCGCCAAGTCCAGCTAAGTGTATATCCTACCCAACCGGTAAAACGACCTTTTACTTTATTGATGAATAATTCAGTACCATAACTCCATCCTTTCCCAAAAACAAAATCTTCTTCGGGATCTTTTAACGAAGGCGTATACCCTTCTCTGTATTCTATTTGATTGTTCATTGTTTTGTAATACGCCTCTAAGGATGTTTCAAACATTCCGTCTTTGAAGTTTTTAAAATACCCTAAAGCATATTGCCAGCTAATTTGTGGTTTTACTCTAAGCGTACTAGGAACCCACAAATCAGTTGGTAAAGTAGATCCTGCATTGGTAACTAAATGTATATACTGTAAATTACGGGTAATAGCCGCTTTAAATGAAGCGGTTTCATTGATTGAATAACGTAGGGTGGCGCGTGGTTCTATACCACCATATCCTTTCACTAAGCTACCACTTGCATACTGCACACTATCTGTTTTATTGCCATTAGCATCTCTGTTATAATAGGTGTATTTACCAACCTGCTGAAACAAGCTGTATCTAAGACCCAGATTTAATTTGAACTTAGCATTTATTTCCCAATCATCCTGCAAATACAATGCATATTCATTCGCATACTTTTTGGTCCCATTATCGGGTTGAAACACAACACTATCTTGGTTCCCAGTTAAAATATTAGGCAAGAATGTATGGAAAGTATATTGTGCACCAAACTTTAATTTATGCTCAGGGGATTGATAAAAATCTACATCTGACTTAAGGGTAAGATCTCTGATTCCTGAACTTAAATTTATTTTAAAATTGTTTTGAGTACCATTTAACCCAAAATTGTAATCATTATACACCGCTGTTGTATTCATAAAAAGCTTTTTATTGAATACATGATTCCAACGAAGCGTTGCAGTGGAGTTACCCCAATCGATAAGCGTTTTAAAAGATCGGGCAGCATTATTAAAAGTAAATTTATCTCTACCAAAATACCCACTTAGATATAAGTGGTCCTTTTCAGAGAATTTATAGTTCATTTTGGCATTCAAATCATAGAAGTAATATCCGGAGCCGTAAAAATCGCTGGTCTTACTAATTAGTGGCTTCACCAGTGCATCTATATAAGTTCTTCTGGCAGATATAATGAAAGAACCTTTCTTTTTAAATAGCGGCGCCTGGATGGAGAATCGCGATGCAATTAATCCTATTCCGGCATCTATCTGCGTTTTGTTTACATTTCCCTCTTTCATTGCAACATCCACTACAGAAGATAATCTTCCCCCATATTGTGCAGGCATTCCTCCTTTTATTAAAGAAACATTTTTTATAGCATCTGCATTAAATACTGAAAAGAAGCCAAATAAATGACCCGTATTATATACAACGGCATCATCTAATAAAATAAGGTTCTGATCCGGCCCCCCTCCTCTTACATAAAAACCAGCATTGCCTTCTCCTGCATTTCTAATTCCGGGCATGAGTTGCAACGTTTTTAGAATGTCTACTTCTCCTAAAAATGCAGGCAATGCTTTAGCTGTATTAACATTGAGCTCCATCTTGCCCATTTGAGCTGTTTTGACATTATTATCTCTTTTTCGAGAAGTAACTGTTACACTACTTATAACCGAGGAATTGGGATTTAATAACAGGGTAAATGTTTGATTTTGACTAACATCAATCGTCAATTCTTTTGATTGATACCCAATAAATGTACCATTCAACTGATAAGTCCCCTTGGGTAATGTAATTGAAAAAAATCCGTATCCATTGGTGGAAACAGACTTACCTGCAGATTTTATAGTTAGGTTAGCACCTATTAGTGTCTCTCCACTTAAGCTATCTTTAATATATCCGCTAAGTGTAAACTTTTCTTGCGCATTTAATTGACCTATTACCAATAGCAATACAAGGAGTATTCTGTTTTTTTTTCTAATCACAACAGTAACAATTAAGGATTCTTTTTAATATTATTGTTTAACAGCACGTAAGTCAATGGAGTCGCGAACTTCACCGCAAGAAAGCATTTTTTTAGGTAGATAAGGGTTACGAATAACACTCGTATTACTTAACCAGGTGGCCCCTTCATTATCAAAAGCCATTGGGCAAAATTGGTGATACACCACTTCCTGATCATACTGAACTGTTCGGATAAAATCATAGAATTGCTCACTCACCATTTGAAATGACCTCTTTTTAGCATCAAGATCTTTCTCCCCAATCAAACCCTTTAGCTCGGCTATCATGCCTTCTGCATAGGATTTGGCTGTTACAACGATAGAACTATCTCCACCTAAAGAATCCAGTTGTATTTGATTAATCGCTAAAATTAAACGTTGTGAAGATGCGTCAACGGCTGTGTCATTTTCAGCGATAAAACAATCTTTTAAATTATAATATGCATTTAATGCAGTTTTAAAGGTGCTGTTAAATATCTCTGGATGAATCGTTTTTACAGCAGTATCTAAAGAAGTAGTAGAATGTAAAGCTTTTTGCTCTTCGGAACCACATGAAATGGCCATCAGCGCTATGAGAATTATACTATATTGCTTCATGATATTTTTATTTTAAGTATGTTTAAAATATTTTATTCCACAAAAGTAAAGCAATTTACTTTGAGAGCTGATTAGAATTACCTTTGCGCCTTAAAATACCTTAAACTCATGTTGATTGGATTCCAGAATGTTACTTTTGAATTTGGTGCACGCGTAATTGTAGATGATGCCACTTGGCATATTCAACCCGGCGACCGGATTGGCTTAGTGGGTTATAATGGTACAGGAAAATCTACTTTATTGAAAGTATTAGTAGGAGAATATCAACCCTCTAAAGGTTCTGTTGAAAAAGGTAGAGATACCACTATTGGGTATTTACACCAGGACTTGTTAAGCTTCGACACGAATGAATCAATTACAGAAGTTGCATTAAGTGCCTTTGAAAGGGTACGTCAACTTGAAAAAGAAATTGAAACTTTAGGTAATGAGTTAGAAAAAAATTCAGAAGATGAAGCCTTATTAATTAAATATACCGACTGCCTGCATGAATTAGATGTATTGGACGGTTACAATATACATCATAAAGCAGAGGAGGTATTACACGGCTTAGGATTTAGCAATGAAGATTTGATTCGACCTTATAAAGAATTTAGTGGAGGTTGGAGAATGCGTGTACTATTGGCTAAAATGATCTTACAACAGCCAGATGTATTGTTGATGGATGAACCTACCAACCACTTAGACCTACCTTCTATTGAATGGTTAGAGAAATATCTTATCCACTATAAAGGGAGCGTTGTTATTGTTAGCCATGATAAGTTTTTCTTAAATAGAATGGTCAATAAAATTGTTGAATTATATCAGCAACAATTACATATTTATTCGGGTGATTTTGATTTTTACGAACAAGAAAAATTGATTCGTATTGAAATGCAACAGAAAGCATTTGAAAATCAGCAAGACTACATTCGTCAGCAAGAAAGGTTTATTGAGCGTTTTAAAGCCAAAGCCAGTAAGGCGGCACAAGCACAGAGTGTACAGAAGCGATTAGACAAACTCGATAAAATTGAAGATGTTCAGCTAGAACGACCTGATTTACGTATTAACTTTCAACTAGATAAAGTACCCGGAAAGGTATTGGTAACCTTAAAAGACATATCAAAACAATTTGGCCAAAATCATATTGTTACCAATGCGGGGGCTGAAATTGAGCGGGGCGATAAAATTGCATTAATTGGTGCCAATGGTAAAGGTAAATCTACCTTATTGCGAATAGTTGCAGGTACCGAACAGTATTCGGGTGATAGAGCATGGGGACACAATGTAGAACAAAGCTTTTATGCACAGCACCAACTGGAAGCATTAGGAATGAGTCATACTATTTTAGAAGAATTGCAGCATTGTGGAAGTAAAAAAACCGATCCTGAATTAAGGGGTTTATTGGGTGCTTTTTTGTTTGGAGGCGAAGATGTTGACAAAAAAATTAAAGTGTTGAGTGGTGGAGAAAAAGCACGTGTAGCATTAGCTAAAACCATTGTAAGCAAAGCCAATTTTTTAATTCTGGATGAACCTACCAACCACTTAGATATGCACTCGGTAGAGTTGTTGGCAGAAGCATTGAACAAATACGAAGGAAGCTATATTTTAGTTAGCCATGACCGTTACTTTATTTCAAAAACAGCCAACAAGATTTGGGAGATTGTTGATCAGCAGATAAAAGAATTCAAAGGGACTTATCAAGAATGGGTAGAATGGAATGAGCGAATGGAAAAACAGAAGAAATTAGACAATGTAGCAGGCTCAAATCCAACTAATTTAGATACTAAATCAAGTAATCAAAAGAAAGCAGCGGCAACACCTACGGCTCCAGTAAAAACTGCTGTAGAAAATATAGTACCTGGAAAACCAATTAACAAAGAAGCGCAAAAAGAATTACAAAAGCAGCAACGAAAATTAGCCAATATTGAAGAATCAATTGGTAAGGCACAAGAAGAAAAGAAAAGTTGCGAGGCTGAATTAGGTAATCCCGACATTTATTCTAACAAAGAACATTTCAACAAAATAGAGCAAGCTTATAAAGTGGCACAACAAAAGCTTGCCGAATTGAATAAAGAATATGAGGCACAATTTGAACTGGTAATGGAAATGGAAGCTGGAATGTGATTAGTAAGTGTACTATTTAAAAAGTGGGTGTGGCGTAATAAAGTATATGCATAGGTTTAACTGATCAATTCTGGCACTTTGGTTGTTACGCTTTAAACCATATTGCTGCATTGATACAGAAACTTCTTTTTAAGAAAGTACTGGATTTTATAAAGCATTTGTGAGGGTATCATTGCGGTATACCGCTGCATTTATAATTTATGTTTACCTCGCGGGTGCTGAGTGCTTATAAGTTTTTGTTTTTATCTGCTATCAGGTTGCCGTTTGCATCATACACATAGTCGGTATCGGTTTTGTTTTTCTGCAAATATTTAAAATCTCCCAATACGCTGCTGCTGTCATTTACTGCATCTACTACTTTTTGCAACCTGTTGCTACCCGGCAAGTAAGTGTAGGTTAGTTGGTCTATTAATTGTGAGCTAATAGAAGCAGGCGTTTTTAACCCATACTGGTTCATGATACTATAAATTTATTATATTTTATTTAACTTACTTGCTAATCACGCTTCATTACCCGTTAATGATCAACCGCAATTTCGGGTATTACCCCATTTAACCGATACCAACTGTTGGCGCGGATATTGTAACTATCGCCCGCCATTACTTTTAATGTAATACATGTGCCTACCTTGGTGCCATCTCCCCGTAACTTTTGTAAATAATCATTCTGATTGGTATACCCATCTGTAGGATATCCGGCAACTGTATTTTTATTTACACAGCATCCTGCATTATCGGATATTTGATAATATTGCTTCTCCTTACTTAAAGTAGCTTCCTCCAAACTTGCCACCGGATAAGCATCTACCTGTCGCTCATCGGTTAACACCATCCGCACATTCCCTAAATGATCTTTTATAAAATAATCAAATTGAAATGCATTGTTCACCAACCGCATCCTGCCCTCTTCGTGGCTGCTTATTTCTAACGTATCATTGCGGTATACCGCTGCATTTATATTCGTGGTTACCGTTGTTTTAGAGATTGGGGACTATTGGCGTTACTAATAGCCATCAAATCATAAATCATTGGTAAGTTGTTTCGCTAATTTATCGTAAACTTATTTTAGGACGAGTCACTTTTTTTAGGACGTGTCAAAATACAAAAGCCCCTAATGGGGCTCTATTGTATGTTGCTTCTTTTCCGTTTAAAAAAATATAAGACTATCAAAACTACTGCTGTTAAATAAGCAGCTAATAAAAGAAGCACTAACATTAAACTTGCATGCCCAAAATTAAAATAAATTTTACTTTCTCTTAATCTTATATGAATGTAATTAATAACCTCAAAGTATAAATATATAGACAATAAATAGAGTGGAACTAGAAGATAAACTTTACTCTTTTTTAAACTAAATGACTTTCGATATAAAATTATTGAGTAACCAAGGAATATCAAATAAATTATTAGCAATGCAATAAACTCTCTCATTATTAATCCTGTTTTATTGAGTTGAATAAATTTCCAGATGGAAGCGGAGCCTTACTTTTTTCAAATGAATCAAGGTACATGTTGGTTATCTTTTGCAGGTTACTGTTAGCACCAGGGTAGGTAAGCTCTTTAACAACATGTTTTATTTGTTGCCATAAAGTCTCTTTACCACTCCATTCTTTAAATCCACCATGTGAAGGAGATGTAGCATCCTGTAAGACATGTAATGCAATGCCAAACTGAAAATAAGCCTCGTATTCTTTGCCTTCGCTTAATAGCTTTTGTGCGGTTTCAAATTGAGTTCGTACAAATTGATCGGCTTTTGATTTTGCTTGTTCAATCGTTTCATTTGCGTTTCTCATACCATGTCTATATGAGTATTCACCAGTTTGAAACTGATCGCCATCTGCATAAACAGTTGCATCATTTAGAGCGTTAATTCGAGTAACGTACTTTTTTATTTCATCAGGGTTATCTAGGCTTGGAACTCCATTTCTATAAACACCGTAAGCATTGGCAGTTTGATGAACTGTAAAACCTGCTTTCGAAGCCCAAAAGGGTTCTTCTCCTTTTTCATTATCATCTTTACCTTCTTTTTTATTTCCGTAAGTAGATCTAATTAGGTTAAATGCTATAATTGCCTCTTCACCTGTAAACCTTACCCCCCCTACAACATCTTCTACAGCCATCCCATCAGGATCTATAAATCTTATCGGGTTATTCATTGCGTAATTATAAGGACTCCATCGGCGGCTTATATCAGCCAATGGGTCTATGACATGCCATCTACCAATCTGCCCATCATACATCCTCGCACCGTAATCACTCCATTCTAAACCACTACCATCAGAGAACTCTTTGGTTTCAAATTCTGTACCATCGTTATACTTTCTTTTGTTTTCCAACTTCCCCACCGCCCTACTACTTATCCCACTCATCACCAACCCGAACGGATAATAGCTCGTTGCATCTATAACTGGCGAAGATGCCGTATTATCATCTGTAATGGTCATCCTTACATTACTTAAATGATCTTTTAGGTAATAGTCAAAAACATAGTTATTGTTGTTATTGATTCGCGTTCTTCCTTCTTCGTGTGATATAAATTGTAAAGTATCGTTCTCATACACGATGCTGCCTGCATACAAAGTAGTGGTGGTTTTACTGCCCTCCACGGTTTGTTTGCGCAGTTTGTTGCCTACTGCATCGTATGTATAAGTGATGGTTCCTTTACCTGCCACCGTTATTGTTTGGGGTAAATTTAAAATATTATAGGCAATGTTGCTGATGTTTTTGTTTTTATCTGCTATCAGGTTGCCGTTTGCATCATACACATAATCGGTATCGGTTTTGTTTTTCTGCAAATATTTAAAATCTCCCAATACGCTGCTGCTGTCATTTACTGCGTCTACTACTTTTTGTAACCGGTTGCTGCCCGGCA
>CANHJH010000036.1 GCA_947460365.1 Sphingobacteriia bacterium
ATTATATTAGGAATTACTTAATTCACATTGATTAGGTTAACAAAAAACCTTTGGGGGATAATTATAATTTAATATTATTGCAGGGTACCATTGTTGGTTAAAGAGAATTTAATGAGTAAAAAGCAGTTATTTACGTTAGAATTTCCAGTTAGATGTTCTCCCGTTATATTATTTGAGTTTCTAGCAAGTCCTGCGGGATTGCAGGAATGGTTTGCAGACAAAGTTGACGAATGGGAAAATGTATATAGTTTTTCCTGGAACGGTGGTGTTCCGGACAAGGCGGAAGTATTAGACAGAGAAGAAAATAAGTTCATTCGTTTTCATTGGTTGCACAGCGACAAAGGCGAGTATTTTGAATTTAAAATTGAGAAGACAGAGATTTCCAATCAAACCATACTTATTATCAAGGATTTTGCTGAGAAAGGTGAAATAAAGGACCAAAGCCAGCTTTGGGGCTATCAGGTTAAAGAACTGTTTCATAGACTTGGGGCTTAAACCTTGTCTTTGTTGCATTAATGATTAACCGTTTGCAGGTTCAACTTATTTTCCCACTTTTTAAGTGGGATTTTTTTTTAGCTATCTTGGCATGAATCCATATTCTTTGCTTGATGAAAGCATTACTTTTGCATTGGCAATCTATTAAATAAATACCTTTCTTTTGTGATAAAAAAACTCGACATACTAGTTATTCGTTCATTTGTAGGTCCTTTTATTGCTGCTTTCATCATTTCAGTGTTTGTATTGACCATGCAATTTTTTTGGTTGTACATTGATGACTTAGTAGGAAAAGGATTAGATATTTTAACGGTTTTAAAATTGGTGGGATTGGTTACCTTTTTTTGGATACCTACTGCGCTGCCAATGGCGCTGTTGTTTTCTTCCATCATGACGTTTGGCAACCTTGGTGAGAGTTTTGAATTAATTGCCATTAAAGCAGCGGGTATTCCGTTGTTGCGTTTTATGCGTCCGCTCTTAATAATCACTTTTTTTATTTGTGGATTAGCATTTGTATTTGCCAATAATATTATACCGGTAACACAGTTAAAACTGGCTGCGCTCAAATATGATATTATTGTATCAAAGCCTTCTATAGACATTAAAGAGGGTATTTTTTACGATAAAATTGATGGGTATGTCATTAAGCTGGGTAAAAAAGAAAAGAATGATAGTATTATTCATGATGTAGTAATTTTTGAAAAGGGGTATGGTGTGCAAGACAATGTTTTAATTGCAGAGAGTGGGGTAATGCGGGTTACCAAAGACAAACGTTTTTTAGAGTTTGTATTGAAAAACGGTTGGCGGTATGAAGAAAAAGGTCCACGCCAGACCACCAATACTCAATTTAGCAGAATGGGTTTTAAACAATACACTAAAGTATTTGATTTAAAGAGTTTTCAAATGAGTCAAACAGGGGATAGTGTATTTTATGACCCTAAAATGCTGAGTATACGACAATTAAACAAAGCCATTGACTCTCTTGGACATGTAGATACCATATACGCCAAAAAAGCAAAATCGGAGATACACCCTTATTTACGTTTTGCGAGGTACATGGATACAGGCTGGATTAAATCTATATCTAATCCATTGCCGAAAGTAAATCCAAAAAAATTATTTGCAGATAGTTTAGACATGACGATTTCAGTTTCAGCAGGCAATCAACTGGCAAGCATTAAATCGAATGTAGAATTAATGGCAAAGGATTATGATGAAAAGTATGCATCACTTCAGTTACATGAAATAGAGTGGCATAGAAAATTCACTTTATCAGTTGCTTGTTTGGTATTGTTTTTAATTGGTGCTCCGTTGGGCTCTATTATTAGAAAAGGAGGATTAGGTACGCCTTTAGTATTTGCGATTGTGTTTTTTGTGATCTTCCATCTGTTCAACACATTTGGCGAGAAATTTGTGAAGTCCGGCCAAACCTCTGCCATGATGGGGATGTGGCTATCTACCTTTATACTTTTACCTATTAGTGCATTCCTGATTTTTAAGGCCATGCGAGATTCGCAACTATTTAACAAGGAATTTTACTTTAGAGCATTTAAAAATTTGCGTGAAATATTCGCTAACTTCAAAAGAAAAAGATTACACAATGAAAAAGATACATAACAGAAGAGATTTTTTAATTGAAACCGGCAAAGCCGGAATTGCAACCAGTATAGGATTAAGTGTTTTACCCACTTTAAGTTTCGCTAAATCACCCTTTGCTTTAACTGATTTTTCTCAACAACCTTTACCCTATAGTTATAATGCTTTGGAGCCAATAATTGATGCATTAACTATGGAAATCCATTACACTAAGCATGCAGCAGCTTATGCAAAAAATTTAGGGGAAGCTTGTGTTGCAGAAAAAGTAGACACTACCAATAATACTTTAGAAACGCTGCTTCGCAATATTTCTAAGTATTCAACCAAAATGAGGAACAATGGTGGTGGTCATTATAATCATGAGCTTTTTTGGAAATGCATGAAAGGTGGTGCAGCAACCAAGCCTACCGGAAAGCTTGCATCATCTATGGAGCAATCGTTCGGCTCATTCGAGGCATTTAAAACACAATTTACAGATGTGGGTAAAAATAGATTTGGTAGTGGATGGGCTTGGCTGGTAAAAACTGCAGACCATAAATTGGTTATTGGCTCAACACCTAATCAAGATAACCCATTAATGGATGTTAGCGAATTAAAAGGAACTCCTTTATTAGGATTAGATGTTTGGGAACATGCCTATTATTTAAAATATCAAAATAAAAGAGCCGACTATATTAACAATTGGTGGAATGTGGTGAATTGGGATTTTGTAGCCAGCAGATTCGCCGTTTAATTACATTATTTTTTCGATTTTAAAAATTCACGCATGATGAAGGTTACCACCACATGGAAAGAAGCAATGGCATTTGATTGCACTTCTGATAATGGACATACAATTAGGTTAGATACTACTAAAGAAAATGGGAGCTTAGATAGTGGCATGAATCCAAAGAAATTATTATTGGGTTCTTTAAGTGGATGCAGTGCGATGGATGTAGTAGATATTTTAACTAAAATGAAAGTTGCATTCAGTGATTTAACAGTTACTGCTTCGGCAGAACAAACAGAAGAGCACCCAAAAGTTTTTACTTTTATTGAGTTGGTTTACAGCTGCAAAATGTTGCAGGAGGATGAAGATAAGTTTAAAAGAGCTGTTGCGCTATCGATGGAAAAATATTGTGGTATAGCAGCAATGCTAAGCAAAGCATGCCCCATCAACGTATCTACACAAATTATATCATAAAGCGTACTGCCCAGGAAAAGCTACGCTGAAAATGATTGCCCATGCATAAAAATCAACAGAATTATATTGTTCAAAAATGGGTTACCGTTTTAAGCATTGTGCTTTTCCTTATTAAAATAACAGCTTACTACCTCACTAATTCATTGGCTATATTATCGGATGCTTTAGAGAGCATAGTGAATATGATAGCAGGTTTCATTGGTCTGTATAGTTTATATGTTGCTGCCAAACCTAAGGATTTAGATCATCCGTATGGTCATGGAAAAGCTGAATTTATTTCTGCTGCTGCGGAAGGTAGTTTAGTAATTGCTGCCGGTATTATTATCATCTATGAAACTATTTTAAATATTTTAAATAATACTACAACCAAAGCGTTAGACCAAGGTATTTGGTTGATTGCGGTTACAGCGTTATTGAATTATTTTGCTGGATTTATTTGTATTAAAATCGGCAATAAAAACAATTCATTGGCGCTTACCTCTAGTGGTAAACATTTGCAAATAGATACTTATTCTACGTTAGGCGTATTGTTAGCCATAGCACTCATTTATTTTACCCAAATATATTGGTTAGATAAAGTGATTGCACTGGCACTAAGCTTATGGATTATCTACAATGGTTACACCATTTTGAGAAAATCACTGGCCGGCATTATGGATGAAGCAGATACTGCATTGCTTAATGATTTTATTGACGAATTAAACACACACAAAAAAAATAGCTGGATTGACCTGCATAATCTTCGTGTAATAAAATATGGCGATTTACTGCATATCGACTGTCATCTTACCCTGCCCTGGTATTTAAATATCAATGAAGGCCATGACGAATTAGATGCGCTTTCAGACCTTATTAAAAATAAATTTGGTGATAAAATTGAATTGTTTGTTCATATAGATGGATGTGTGGAATACAGCTGTGCTATTTGCACCAAACATGATTGCACACAACGCATACATCCTTTTGAAAAGCAATTGATTTGGACGATGGAGAATGTGGTATCGAATAACAAACACCGGATTAATTAATAATTGGCAATGGATAATTATCCATTAAATAAAGTTTAACTTTACACATTGATTTAATTTATTCAACAAAGTAAAAATATAGGTTATGCAAGTTTGGAAAGATTATCAAGAACAACATAAAGACAGGTTTTTAAATGAACTATTAGATTTGTTGCGCATACCGAGTGTTAGTGCTAAGAGTGAACATAAAGCTGATATGCTACATTGTGCAAATGAAGTAAAAGCCCGTCTACTGGAAGCAGGTGCAGATACAGTTACCATATACCCTACCGAAGGGCACCCGATTGTATATGGTGAAAAAATAATTGATCCTTCAAAACCTACCGTTTTAGTATATGGCCATTATGATGTGCAACCTGCAGACCCACTTGAATTGTGGAATAGCGGTCCATTTGATCCAGTAATTGTAGACGGTAAGATATTTGCACGAGGCTCTTGTGACGATAAAGGTCAATTTTATATGCACGTTAAAGCATTGGAAACGTTTACTAAAACCAATACGTTACAAACCAATATAAAATTTATTATAGAAGGAGAAGAGGAAATAGGCAGTCCTAATTTAGCCACTTTTGTAACAAACAATAAAGCGTTACTGAAAGCGGATGTGATTTTAATTAGCGACACTTCTATGTTAAGCATGGAAAATCCTTCGATAGATATTGGCGTTAGAGGGTTAAGCTATATTGAAGTTGAAGTAACCGGTGCAAACAGAGATTTACACAGTGGTGTTTATGGAGGCGCAGTTGCTAACCCGCTTACCATTCTTTCTAAAATGATTGCATCTTGTCATGATGAAAATAACCATATTACCATTCCCGGATTTTATGATGATGTGGTAGAAGCCACTCCGGAAGAAAGAGCTAAAATGGCACTAGCGCCATTTGATGAGGCTGAATATAAAACCGATTTAGGCATTGATGCAATATGGGGTGAGCGGGGCTTTACCACTAATGAAAGAACCGGTACGAGACCTACTATTGAAGTAAATGGAATGTGGGGAGGATATACTGGAGAGGGTGCAAAAACAGTGCTTCCTTCTAAAGCATTTGCTAAAATTTCTGCACGATTGGTTCCTAATCAGTCTTCAGCAGTAATTACAAAGAAACTATTGGATTATTTTACTTCCATTGCACCAAAAGGTGTTACTGTAAAAGCAGCGGAACATCATGGAGGTGAGCCATATATGACCCCTATTGATTCTATTGCTTATAAAGCCGCATCTAAAGCAGTGCTAGCTACATTTGGCAAAGAGCCCATTCCTGTTAGAGGTGGTGGTAGTATTCCAATTTGTGCGTTGTTTGAAAAAGAATTGGGACTAAAAATTGTGTTTCTTGGATTTGGATTAGACAGTGATAACTTACACAGTCCAAATGAAAAATACAATGTGTTTAACTTTTACAAGGGTATTGAAACCATTCCTTATTTCCATCAATATTTTGCTGAAATGAATACTTAGTATACATGAGCACAGAAAAAGAAAAACTTAGAATTGATAAATACCTCTGGTCTATTCGCTTATTTAAAACGAGAAGCCAGGCAGGCGATGCTTGCAGTAAAGGGAAGGTAAAATTCAATGGAGACAATGTAAAAGCCTCCCGTGTAGTAGGTATTGGCGATGAGTATGAAGTAAAAACAGAAGCAAAAAAATGGCGAATAAAGGTTACCGGTTTACTGCACACTAGGGTACAATATAGTGAGGCTATAAAATTTTATATAGATATAACTCCGGAAGAAGAGGTAGATAAAGTTACGTTTGTTGCGTCTAGTTTTCATACCGGAAAACGATTAAGTAAAGTAGGCAGACCCACTAAAAAGGAGCGCAGAGATTTAGGTGATTTTATGGAATAACCTATTGTAAAGGGTGTTGGCTACGATAAATACAACTGCCTGATAGAAAAGCATTGATTATGACAATTGATATAATTACAGTAGTACCAGAATTATTGGAGAGTCCCTTTGGGCATAGCATCATGAAACGTGCGCAAGACAAAGGATTATTAACTGTGACTACACATAATCTTCGCAAATGGGCAATTAACAAGCATGCACAAGTAGATGATTACCCTTATGGAGGAGGTGCCGGTATGGTATTGATGTGTGAGCCATTGGCCAATGCCATTGATGAGTTGCAAAAAGATAAAAAGTTTGATGAAATTATTTACATGACACCCGATGGAAATAGATTTAATCAGCAAGCTGCGAATCAACTCTCTCTAAAAGAAAATTTATTAATTATTTGTGGGCATTATAAAGGAATAGACGAGCGCATCAGGGAGCAATATGTAACCATGGAAATATCTATTGGAGATTATGTATTGAGTGGGGGTGAACTGGCAGCAGCGGTGGTAGTAGATGCAATTGGCAGATTAATTCCGGGAGTATTAAGTGATGAAACCTCTGCCCTATTTGATTCGTTTCAAGACAATTTACTTGCACCGCCAGTGTATACAAGACCAGCAGATTTCAGAGGCGCAAAAGTGCCTGAAATTTTAATGCAAGGCGACCCTAAAAAAGTAGAAGCCTGGCGTTATGAGCAATCCGTAGAAAGAACGCAAAATAGAAGACCTGACCTCTTGAAAGACTAGTATCGTTCATTCATCCTCCATAAATGCCATTCGGGTATATTTGCACGCAGAATTGAATTTAAATATTGAATTTTACCAATCAATCTATAAACGTACTCAATAACAGCAGGCATTTAAAATATGAGATTCATTTTAAGTTTTTTTTATATATTTATTTTTATACAATCTTATACCCAGGAAAGAAATGGAGAAGCATTTCAAAAAGATTATCAAGTTCATATAAAGAAGGTACCAACACCCATCAAAATAGATGGTTTTATACAGGAAGATGAGTGGGCCGGGGCGAAAGTAATTAACTCACTTTGGCAGAAATTTCCGGATGATAAAAATAAAGCCACGCGAAAAACAGAAGTAAGAACAGCCTACGACGACAAGTATTTATATGCAGCATTTACTTGTTATGATTCAGGAAAAGTATTTATTCAAAGCCTCAAGAGAGATTTTGGTCATGATGGGAATGATTGTGTAGCCTTAATATTAGACCCCATCAATACCCGTAACAATGGCTTTTTCTTTATTGTAAATGCTTTTAATGCCCAGAGTGAAGATCAGCTTACTGTTGCCGGATCAGATGGATTAAACTTTAGCTGGGATCAAAAATGGATTTCTGCTACGCAAAGATATGCAGACCGATGGGTAGCTGAAATAGCCATCCCATTCAAAACTTTACGGTATGCGGCAGATAAAAAAACATGGGGTGTTAACTTTTTACGGGTAGATACCAAAACCAATGAGTATGGTGTTTGGACGAATGTTCCAGTTAATTTTCCTTCCTATGATTTAGGGTATACTGGTGCATTAATTTGGGATGAAGCACCACCGAAACCCGGTAGCAATGCAGTATTAATACCTTATGCCATTACACAATTAGAGCAAAATAATCAAGAACAAAAAAACATAACCCATACCCCCAATGCTGGATTTGACGCTAAAATAGGACTCACTTCGGCCCTTAATTTAGATCTGACCATGAATCCTGATTTTTCTCAGGTAGAAGTAGATAACCAGGTAACTAATTTATCGCGATTTAATATTTTCTTTCCGGAACGTAGGACTTTCTTCTTAGAAAATGCCGATTTATTTTCGGGATTCGGTATAGAACCCATTCGACCATTTTATTCCAGAAAAATTGGTTTAGATGCGAATGGCAATAAAATACCTATTTTATTTGGAGCAAGGGTTTCAGGCAATTTAGCCAAGAACACCCGTATAGGATTTATGGATATGCAAACCGGCAGAAAAGATAGTTATGCGCCGGAAAATTATTTAGCGTTATCGATAGATCAAAGAGTGTTTAAGCGTTCTGTAATAAAAGGTTATGTGTTAAACAGACAAAGTTTTATGCGTGATGATGAAAAACGCAATAACCCACTGAATGAATTTGGAAGGAATGCAGGGTTAGAATTCAACTATTCGGATTTAGCCGGCAAGTGGGGAGCCTGGGCTACCTATCATCATTCCTTTAAACCCACTATCACAACAGCTAATACATACTACAGCACAGGAGTCAATTACAACGCCAGAAACTTAAGTGCAATAATAGACTTTACCAATGTTGGTACAAACTATTATGCCGATATGGGTTTTATTGAAAGAATTGAGAATTATGATGCGTTGAAAGACACTGTTATCAGGCTAGGGTTTAAACACATGTACAATAACTTTGAATACAGAATAATTCCATCAAGCGGAAAAGTTAGCAGATATACCCTTACTGCAGAAAACTACATTGTTATAAATCCGGATAATCGATTTAACGAACGCAATACCAATTTACAATTCGCCACACAATTTAAGAGCACAAGAAATCTTAATGTATCGTTGAGCAATAGCCATGTTCAATTATTGTTTCCGATTTCATTTACCGGAGCAACGCCTATACCTATTGGTGAATATAAATACAATGGTTTAAATATCAATTACCAAACAGATTTCAGAAAACCGTTCAGCTTAACATTTGCCGGGGGATATGGTGGCTTTTATAATGGAACTAATGCAAGCATCCGAGCAGGCCTCACCTATCGCTTCCCGCCCAAACTAACACTGAATTTAAATTTTCAGTACAATAAACTTGAATTTCCCGAACAATACGGCTCTACCGAATTATTTTTAATTACGCAACGCACTGAGATTAATTTCTCTACCAAAGTATTTTGGACTACATTTTTTCAATACAATACCCAGCGCAACAACATCAACATCAATAGCCGCTTACAATATCGCTTTAAGCCGATGAGTGACTTGTTTGTTGTGTATACGGATAACTATTTCACAGATCCATTTTTTACCAATAAAAATAGGGCGTTGGTATTGAAGATTAATTATTGGCTGAACTTATAAAAAGTAAAAATTCAAAAATTCAATATTTGCATTATTTGGGTAAATATTGTATTAATCCCCTAAAGGACTGGATGTAAAATTAAAAACAATTTTATAATCATAACTTTAGGAATTATGTCAAGAGTAAAGTAACCTTATACTATTCCACTACCGATAATTTTTTATTGACTACTACCCAATAACCAAACAAGGGGCTTTCGCCCCTTGTTAATTCGTTTCTACTTCACTCCTATCACCGGAATTTGTTTTTCATTTATCAGTTGGTTGATCTTTTTTACATCTACCGCTACAATCGTTTGCAGCTTACTCAACTGACTATCTGCCTGACTGCTCAAATCTGCAAATGCTTCTTTGGCTTGTTTGCTGGGTGGATTGTTACCACTTGACGCAACGCCATATAAGCCTGAAATTTTATCGTTCAAACGTATCGGGAAATTCAACACATCTTGTCCGCTTTTTGCTTTGGTTTGATACAATGCTTCTTCTACCGTTGTTAATGATTTCACTATGCTATCCGCCATCTGCTTCACTTCTTTATTGGCTTTTACATCTATCCTTGCCGTTAACTCATTTAGCTGTGTTCGTAATGTTCTAATTTTTTGAATGGCTTTTTGTACATCACTAAACTTGTCTCTCACTTGTAATAAAAAGCCAACCTGTGCATCATAATCAGCCTCCGTCATTTTAAATACTGGATCTGCCTTAATCACCAATGCAACATCAACTGAATCGTTGTTATATCTTACACGTGCAGTGTACTTGCCGGGTGCTGCTTTCACCGAACCTATTGAGCCATTCCACAAAATCATACCCTCTGCTTTTTCTGCAGGTGGGTAATTCATGTCCCACGCAAACTGATTCATCCCTTCATTAAAATCCAACTTATCTGTTGCCTCTTTTGCCATTTTACTAAATGTTTTTATCGGCTGATTAGCTTTGTCGAAAATAGTGATCGATACTTTTGAGCTATCGGTTACATTTTTAAGATAATAATTGATTACTGTTCCGGCTAGCGGGTTCTCCCCTGTATTAGGCTCTGTAATTGCTTGTCCGCGTCTACCACGTCTGCCACCACCCTCTAATCGATACGCATCATTTATCGGAAACACGTGTAAATTTTTATTAATTAAAGCAATATCTTTTTGCTGCACCAGGGTTAAATCATCTAACACCCAAAATGCCCTTCCTTG
This sequence comes from Sphingobacteriia bacterium, assembly GCA_947460365.1. Classification (GTDB taxonomy): domain Bacteria; phylum Bacteroidota; class Bacteroidia; order Chitinophagales; family Chitinophagaceae; genus Sediminibacterium. The sequence continues at coordinate 10,418 of CANHJH010000036.1, forward strand.
TGTTGCCACAATTAAATCGTTGTTCTTAATGGTTAAATCGGTAATTGGCACTACCGGTAAATTCAATTGGAAAGATTGCCAGTTTACACCACCATCATAACTTATGTACATACCATATTCTGTACCTGCATACAATAAGCCTTCACGTACTTTATCGGCGCGCATGGCTCTGGTAAAATGCATGGCATTAATCCCGTTGGTTATTTTTTTCCAGTTTTTACCATAGTCTTCTGTTTTAAAAATGTATGGAGCAAAATCATCGGATTTGTATTTTGTTCCGATAATATAAGCCGTTCCTTTTTTAAACGGATCTGTTTCAATGCAGTTCCACATCATCCACTTACCGGCTTCTGCAGGGGTAACATTTTCCCAGTTCTTTCCTCCATCTTTACTAACATGTACTAAACCATCATCGCTTCCGGTCCATAATAAATCTTGCTCTAACACCGACTCTGTAGCGGTAAAAATGGTAGAATAATATTCCACCGAAGTATTGTCTTGCGTAATAGGTCCGCCACTGGAAGCTTGCTTGCTTTTATCGTTGGTGGTTAAATCCGGACTAATGGTTTCCCAGCTTTGTCCTTCATTGGTTGTGGCAAATAAGTGGTTTCCGGCTGTATATAATTTCTTAGGATTATGCGGGGAGAAGAATATAGGAAAGTTCCACTGGAAGCGATATTTCTGCACATCGGCACCGGCGCCCATCGGATTATCGGGCCAAACATTGATGGCACGATTCTCTCCTGTTTTATGGTCTAAGCGAGAAAGGTATCCGCCATAATTTCCACCATACACCACATCGGAATTTAAGGGATCTGCAACCACATAACCACTTTCTGATCCTGCAGTTACATCCCAATCGCGCTCTGTAATTCCGGAACCGGATGTTCTGCTTTTAATACGCACGGTGGAGTTATCTTGTTGTGCGCCTAATATTTTATATGGAACCGAATTATCGGTAGAAACTCTGTAAAACTGAGCGGTTGGCTGATTCATCATGGTACTCCAATTATTGCCTCCATCAAAACTAACCTGCGCTCCCCCATCATCCGCTACAATCATTCTGTTGCCATCTTGCGGATCAATCCATAAATCGTGGTGATCACCATGCGGTGTATTTAAAGAAGTGAATGTTTTACCGCCATCTTTACTGCGCATAAATTCTACATTAGGACAATACACCAGGTTCTCATTTTTAGGATCTACAAAAACCTTACTGTAATACCATGCACGTTGACGAATATTATTATCGCTGCTGGTTAATGACCAGGTTTCTCCTCCATCGGCACTGGTATATAAGCCACCGTCTTTGTTTTCAATTAATGCATATATTTTATCGGTATTTGAAGGCGCAACAGCCACTCCTACGATGCCCCAAACTCCTTTAGGTAATCCTTTACTTGCCGTAATGGCTTCCCAGGTTTCACCACCGTCGTTACTTTTATACAGTCCACTTCCTTCGCCACCACTTTCCATGCTGTAAGGGGTTCTTTTAACGCGCCACATACCCGCATAAAAAACGCTCGGATTACCGGGTTCCATCACTAAATCGGAGCAACCAGTTTGGTTATTTACATACAAAGTTTTCTTCCATGATTTACCACCATCGGTAGTTTTGTAAACACCGCGCTCCTCATTTGGTCCGAATAAGTGGCCAATTACGGCTACCCATACAGTATTTGGATCGCGAGGATGAATAATGATGCGGATGATATGTCGGCCATCTTTTAACCCGATATTTTGCCAGGTTCTTCCGGCATCATCGCTGCGCCAAATACCTCCTAAACCTTCTGCCACGTTACCTCTAACGGTATTCTCCCCTTCTCCGGCATACAATATACTTTCATCACTCGGAGCAACAGCTACAGCACCCATGGTACCACCAAAATATTTATCGCTGGTATTTTTCCAATTGCTACCTCCATCATTAGTTTTCCAAATTCCCCCTCCGGTAGCGCCCATGTAAAAGGTTGTTTTGTTTTTGTAACTGCCTGCAACAGCAGCACTTCTTCCGCCTCTGTAAGGCCCTATAGATCGATATTTTACTTTAGATAACACCATGTTACTATTGTCGTCTTTAGTAACCGGGGTAGTAACTTTACCTTTTTTTTGCGCGTTGGTAGCAAACATTGTTGCTGTGCATAGCAGCAGCAGGTACATTTTTTTAATCATAGCAGATATAATTAGAGCAAGTAATTTAGTTATTGCATGGGAGGGCACAAAATAAATGTGATGAAGGGAGCAAATAACTGGCTTTAATTGACTATCTGCTAAGAATACATGTTTATTCCATACTCATTGCCTAAAAAACTATTCAACTGTTATATTTAATTTTTCTAAAATTGATTTAGGTTTTTTTTCTACATATGTTTCTTTCCATTGCTGCAAGGATGGTGGATTGGTTAATAAAGTCCATTTGCGAACAGATGCGAAGTGGTCATTAATGAATTGTGCCGGACTTGTCAGAAAATAGTTGTCCCCCCAAGTTACATCCATTAAATACCATTTCTTGTTGATCCGCACTGCGTTCCAGGCGTGTCCTCCCTGCGGAACAATTCCATGAATTTTAATAGACATAATACCTGCCTGCTCACATAAATAATTAAACAAGTTAGCATAGCCCTCACAAACTCCTACCCGTTTTTTTAATACATCGGATACTTCGCAAGTATAATTATTCCATGCAAGACCAACATAATCATATTGAATATTTTTCCGCATCCAATAATAAATAGCCCGTACTTTTTCCAGCTCTGTTTTCCATGGTTTTGTTAAGGTAATTCCCAACTTAGATTCATCTATTTTAGTCATTGCGTTTGTCACCGAATCTACTTTATTAAAAGAAGTTGATTCATAAAAGCTTCCAATACTGTCTTTCGGAAATGCGGGTGTTGGTCCATCGGCTGTTAGATGGATAATACTAACTTTGATGCTTGACTCATCTAATTCCAATGTTCTTCCTACATAATAGTAATCCATAGCTGAATCAGCTTCTAGCTCATTAGAATGGGAACCAAAATGAAAAGTGTGGTAGTTGTATTCGTTCTCTGCTATTAAATTTGCTGCTCTATTTTGCATCGTTTTAACTGCATCTACATAATAATTGAACTCGTTGGTATTAAATGAAATTTTATTTTTGATTAAATGATCTTTTAAGTCTTTAATGGCTTTATAATCCATAAAAACTGAATTGGGATTGAAATAAATGGTATCCTCTAATCTGTTGATGAATTTTTTATTCACGTTTTTATTGATGAAATAATTCAAAATAGAATCATTGGGTTGATTGAAAATATTGATGGTTTTGTTTGATGAATTATTCAATGTAAATTCATTGAATAGTAATGTGGCAATATATCCTTCCTCTTTATAAGCATCAATTGAAATACCCGCTTGATTATCTATTCCAGCAAAATAATTTCTAAATAAAAAGCCTTGTTCATCTGGACTGGTCAGTAGCTCTAATACCATTTCGGTTGCATTGTTCGACTTTAAAGTTGCAATAGTGCCTTTTAAGCTATCCGGCATAAGCGATAAGATGGCAGCTGAATTGGTTACGTCATTCGTTTTAATTAGTGATTTGGCTCGATGAATTAATGGGGTGGATGGATACAGCATCAAAGAATTGTTTTGCGAAATCATTTTACTCATAATGATGTAAGCAGCTTCTGAATAAGGATGATTTTTGCAGTAAGGATTTAACACGGTTTGCCTGAATAAGGTAGGACTTAATCTTGCCAAATTAATTATCTGTAAAAACTCTTTCTCTAGTGCAGACAAATGTTTATTTAATAAAGCGGTATTGGCTTTGTTAAAACTGTTATTATCCCATTTTTCGGAATATACAGAGAGTGGATTTTTTCCAGCGAATGATGTAGCTGTTGTAAAGCATAGTACAACAGTTATAATACCCATGAATTGTTTAATGCGCATTGAACAAATGTTTAAGCAGACAGTAAATAATAATAGGTATAGGTGAGGTCTATAGTGTTAGATTGAAGTACAGCGAAAATATGTAATGCGGTTTGTGATTATTAATAAAAGAATGTTAAGATGTAGCGTGTTTAAATATATTTAACAATCAAAAATATTTCTTGCTTATTACGCTACCTTTGCGTTTGCTGATTTATGCAGGAAGAGCGCCATAGAACTGGTTTACCAAGCAATACAACTTGAGAAACGGCGTATTTCATCTTACCAATTAAAAACTATATAAGCCCATGCAATCATATAATTTTTCATTAAAAGGCAATCTGGTTAACGTGCACACGCAATTGATTGCACCTGCTGAAATTGTAGTAGCCAATGGTATCATACAATCGATTCAACCCATCAGCGAAGCAGAAATAACCACTGCCGGTTTTATTATGCCCGGCTTTATAGACAGCCACGTACATATAGAAAGCAGCATGCTTATTCCGAGTGAATTTGCTCGCATTGCTGTATTACATGGAACAGTTAGTACGGTGAGTGACCCTCATGAAATAGCGAATGTATGCGGTATGGAAGGGGTAGAATTTATGATTGAGAATGGCAAAAAAGTGCCCTTTAAATTTAATTTTGGCGCTCCTAGTTGCGTGCCTGCAACTATTTTTGAAACAGCCGGGGCTGCTTTAAATAGCGATGATGTAACTAAACTGCTCCAACTTAAAGAAATTAAGTATTTAAGTGAGATGATGAACTTTCCGGGAGTACTTAATAAAGATCCGGAAGTGATGAAGAAAATTGCTGCAGCCCACCAGGCCGGCAAACCGGTTGATGGTCATGCACCCGGCTTAAGGGGCGATATGGCCAAGGAATATATTGAGGCAGGTATATCTACCGACCACGAATGTTTTACTATGGAGGAGGCCCTCGATAAGTTAACACATGGCATGAAAATTATCATCAGAGAAGGCAGTGCAGCTAAGAACTTTGAGGCACTGATTGATTTAGTGGAAGACCATCCGAACATGCTGCTTTTTTGCAGCGACGATAAACACCCAGACAGTTTAGTAGATGGTCACATCAATCAATTGTGTGCACGAGCTATTGCAAAAGGGATTCCACTATTTAATGTTTTAAAGGCAGCATGTGTAAACCCTGTTAAACATTACAAATTAGAGGTGGGACTATTGCGAGTGGGTGATCCGGCAGATTTTATTGTAGTAGATAATTTAACGCAATTCAACGTCCATCAAACTTATATTGATGGCCAGGCACTTTTAAAAGATGGTCAGTCTACCATTCAATCGGTTGCATGTGCCCCTATTAATCGGTTTAATTGCGAAAATATAACCGAAGCTATGTTAAGTATACAGGAAACCAGCTATCCTGCTGTGGAGGGTGCTATTCCCGTAATCGAGGCTTTAGATGGCCAATTGATAACCAATAAGTTATTTGTTCAAGGAAAAAAAGAAGCAGACTGCTGGGTAACCGATACGCAAAATGATGTATTAAAAATGGTGGTAGTAAACCGATATACTGCTGCCCCCATAGCAAAATGTTTCATCAAGAATTTTGGATTAAAGAAAGGAGCCATCGCCTCTACCGTAGCGCATGATAGTCATAATATAGTTGCAGTGGGTGCTACCGATGAAGCCCTTGCTAAAGCTATTAATATGGTAATTGATGCTACCGGCGGGGTAAGTTGCACCGATGGCGATATGCTATCGCTTTTATTGCCCCTCCCAATTGCAGGCTTAATGAGTGCAAACGATGGCTTTAAGGTAGCCAAACAATATACGGCCATAGATGCAATGGCCAAGTCATTGGGTTCTACCCTATCTGCGCCATTTATGACCCTCAGCTTTATGGCGCTGTTGGTAATACCACACTTAAAATTGAGCGATAAAGGACTTTTTGATGGAGACAGTTTTTCGTTTATTACCAACACTCCTTAATATATGTTTTTTTATACATACCAATATAATGCGCAATTATCGTAGAATGGTATTAATTTCGCAGCATAACTAACTATTATGGTAATTAATCTCAGCGAACATCACAGCCTTGTTAGCAATTGGGTAGCCGAAATAAGAAACATTGACGTTCAAAACGACCGGATGCGTTTTCGCAGAAATTTAGAAAGAATTGGAGAAGTTGCAGCATATGAAATTAGTAAACAATTGCCTTGGAAAATTCAGGAAACATCAACACCCTTAGGCACACATGAAAGCAAGGTACTGGAGCATCAGCCTGTATTAGCTACTATTTTAAGAGCCGGACTTCCTTTACATAATGGCATGTTGAATTATTTTGACAAAGCAGATAATGCTTTTGTTTCGGCGTATAGAAAGCATAACAGAGATGGCAGTTTTGAAATCAGTTTAGAATACATGAGTTCACCGGTTATAGACAATCGAGTACTTATTATAAGTGACCCGATGTTGGCAACGGGTGCTTCTATTATAAAAACCATTCAACACATGAAAAATGAAGGCAATCCTGCTGCAATTCACATTGTAGTTGCTATTGCCTGTACAGTAGGAATTGAGTCTATCATAAGAGAATGTGGGCAAAATATAACGATATGGTGTGGAGATATTGATGATGAAATCACCGCAAAAGGTTATATTGTACCTGGTTTGGGAGATGCAGGCGATTTAGCCTACGGAAAAAAAATTCAGAACTAATTAAAATATACATCCTCTGTTAAAAGAAATTATCATAGCAATCAGAGCCTTTTTTCAGGCACACCGATTTATTAAAGAAAATAAATTGTGGAAATGGATAATTGTTCCAGGTATATTATATACTGCATTGTTTTTAGCAACTATGTTTATTTTCGGTAGTACTTCGAGCAATGCAATTGAATGGATTGCATTAAAGACAGGGCTGAAAACCTGGTTGGATAAAGAAGACAGTGGATTATTTGGATTTATTTTTACCATGGGAGGATTGATCCTTTGGATTATATTGATGTTGTTTTATTTCTCCTTATTTAAATATATATTTCTTATTGTTTGTTCCCCTTTGTTTAGTTTCCTCAGTGAAAAAACAGAAGCCATTATTGAAGGAAGAAAATTTCCATTCAACCCTTTGCAACTGATTAAAGACATGGTGAGGGGTATTAAAATTGCTGTTAGAAACAGTTTATGGCAAACAGTGTATATACTCAGCATTGTTATATGCAGTCTCATACCCGTTTTGGGATGGCTTACGCCGATTATGGCGATATTAATTGAATGTTATTATTACGGCTTTTCAATGTTAGACTATAGCATGGAACGGAATAAAAAGTCGGAAGCAGAAAGCATTTTTTTTATTGGCAACCACAAAGGTTTGGCCTTAGGTAATGGGATGATGTTTTATTTGATGCATTTTATTCCTGTGGTGGGCTGGATTTTAGCGCCCACCTATGCAGTTGTTGCTGCAACAATAAGCCTGCATCCGTTGAAGCAAAAATCAGTAGCCAACTAATTCATTTACATGCAAGTCGGAAAAGTTTACTTAATCCCCACTGTCTTAGAAGAAGATGCTACAGAAACTATTCCTCCATATATTGTTGAAGCAATAAAAGATTGTGCTGTTTTTTTTGTTGAAACGGAAAAAACGACCAGACGCTTCTTCAAGAAACTATGGAAAGAAATGGTTATAGACGACTACAAGTGGTTTACTATAC
>CANHJH010000037.1 GCA_947460365.1 Sphingobacteriia bacterium
TACACACAATTATGTATTCATATTTTATTATAGGGGTGATAAAAATACGTGACGGATTCAAATCATACGCATTAACCATGCACCCAATATGTCACCCTTTCAGGGTTGGTAATATTCTAATCAACCTATTATGCTATTATGATATCACCCCATTCGGGGTTATTGAAATTGCAGATGGAGTATGATTTTTTATACCAGCTGCATTAACTGGCATAAAAAATTTCATAGATATAATCGATTCAACATCGTAAAATCCCGTAGGGATGAAATAATAATAGAAAATATAGATTCGTTGATGACCAAAATCCCGTAGGGATGGCATAATAATAAAAGGAAAGGTATTTTCACGCCTAATTGTGATTCATGCAACAAAGTCATTATTAATTTAAAAACTTATACCCCATACCTCTTACAGAAAAAAAGTGGCGTGGGTGTCTGCTATCTGCTTCAAAATACTTTCTGAAATTTAAAATAAAGTTATCGATGGTGCGGGTGGTAGGAAAAACATTATAGCCCCATACTACTTGTAATATTTTTTCGCGGGTTACTACCTCGCCTTTGTTTTCAATTAATAGCTTTAACAGTAGCACTTCTTTTTTACTGAGTTCCAGTTGTTCTCCCGAATAGGTGGTGGCCACCAACGACTTAAAATTAATGCTGCATTTGCCAAAAACATAGGTTTCGTCAATAGTTTCTTTAACCAGCAAGCGTTTATTTTTTTCTATCAGCTTTGCAACCCGCAACAACAGTTCTTCTAAATTAAATGGCTTGGTAAGATAATCGTCTGCCCCTTTTTTCAATCCCATTACTTTATCGGCCGGAGCACTTTTTGCACTCAACATTAAAATGGGTGTTTCATTGTTGTGAACACGAATATTTTCTGTAATGCTTATTCCATCTATATCGGGGAGCATTATGTCCATAATAATCAAATCAAAATAAGCCGATTCAATTTGTTTCATTGCTTCTGTTCCATCCAATGCAGAAGTTACTATATACCCTTCCATTTCTAGATTAAGCTTTAGGGCTTCATGCAAATGAAGCTCGTCTTCTACCAATAATATATTGGGCTTATTTTCTGTCATCTGGTAATTTAAATAATAAAGTAAAGTTACTGCCATGTGGCAAATGATCGGTTACCGTAATGGTTGCCTGATGGTAGTCGCAAATTTTTTTACAGAGATATAATCCCAAACCGGAGCCTTGTGTTCTGCGCGTATTCTCGTCGCCTATTCGATAAAATTTTTCGAATATTTTTTTCTTTTCTCTTTCAGCGATACCGTTCCCTTCATCAATTACTTCTACTTTAACAAACGATGGCGTGTTGGATAATACCACGCGAATTGGTTTTTCTTTAGGCGCATATTTTATGGCATTCCCTAATAAATTACTTACCAATAATTGCAATAAAAAAGCATCGCCATTAATAAAAATATTGGGGACTAATTGTTTAATAAAAATACTACCCGAAAACCTGTTTTTAGATTCTGCAACAGCGTTCTCCAACAATTCAGTCATGTTTACCTCTTGCATAGAAGTAGCATATTTACCAGCATCTAATTGAGAGGCAAATAAAATATTATTGCATAAACTGTTTAATCTATCCGCTTCTTGTAATGTATTGGAAATAAGTTTTTGCTGCTGTTCTTCGGCCAGTTTTCTTTTTTGCAGGGTTTGTAAATTCAACTGGGTAACTGCAATGGGCGTTTTCAATTCATGTGTAATAGCCATCATAAAATTCTGCTGTTGTTTGGCCAGATTTATTTGACGGCGGGTTGCTCTAAAAACATATATAGCTCCAATAAGTATGAGTGCTAAAAAGGTAAGTCCCTCTCCTACGTATTGGGCTGTTTTACGAGATGCAGACAACTCAATTGCCTTAATTTTAGAACTGTATTGAACATCTGTACTGTTTACTTCACTTTTTTTAATGGCAGTGATTACGGCATTTTGTTTTTCTAAAGCAATATACCACCAGGCTAATGCAGCCAACATGTATAACAACAGAAACCAGTAAACCAATATTACAACAGTAAGTTTCTGTGTTTTGAATCCCATTATTTTTGTGTTTTTTCTATACGAATACCGGCATTTAACATGGCGGTGAGTGGATCTTCCCGCATTAATTGTTTAAGTGTAAAAGTGTAATTGCCGGATTTTAATTTAATAGGTGCTGCGGTAAGTTTAATTCGGTGGTCAAAAATATCATCCATACCAACAGCTAGCCAACCTTTTTTATTATCTGCTAATTGCAGATTAACTTTTTGTGTTTTGGCAGTATCCAGAGGAGCCTGGGTGGTAATATCTAACCAAATGTTATTGTAACGGTAAGCATCTTCATGCCGCACCACTGCATAAATATTGTACAATGAAACAGTGTCTGTTATAGTAAACATAAAAGCAGGTTGCTCTTTACTATCCCATTCGTGAGAGGGGAAGAATGCGGTTTTTTCGTAGAACCCTACGTTATCACATCCTACCAATAAAGCACACAATAAAACAGGTAACAGTAACTTTTTCAATTCCTTTATTTTAAACAAAGATAATTATTATTCTTTCTTTATTAAAGCACGTTTAATATCTGTTCTTTAGCCTTTTCCAGCTCATCTTTCATTAAAATTACGGCTTGCTGAATGGTAGAATCGTAAGCTTTAGAACCGGTAGTGTTGATTTCTCGGCCAAATTCCTGTAAAATAAACGACAGTTTCTTACCCTTGGCCGTTTCTTTTTCTGCTAAAATAGACCTAAAATAGTCGCAATGATTGTTTAGTCGCACTTGTTCTTCACTAATATCTATTTTTTCGATATAGTAAATCAACTCCTGCTCCAGTCTGTTTTGATCGTAATTTTCTTTGCCTACGTGCTCTTCCAGTAACTTTTTAAGACCATCTTTTATTTTAGTCCGGCGCTGGGGTTCTAATTCGGCAATAATCTTTTGCTGCGCTTCTATGTTTGCTAAGCGAAGTAATAAATCTTTTTCTAGTGATTTGCCTTCATCTTCTCTATGTTTATTTAATTGCTCAATGGCCAGTTTAATTAAGCCAGCTACCTCCTTCCATTCTGCATCGGTTAACATTTCGGTAGAAGGCGTAATTACTTCGGGAAGTTTAAGTATGGTACTTAGTAAATCTCCTTTTTCTAATTTTAGTTCATCTGCCAAATCAGCAACTGGCTGATAATATGCTTTGGCCAAATCGGTATTAATAGATACCGGTTTATTACTGCCATTGAGTTTTATAGCAATATTACACTCTACACTTCCCCTTTGTAATCCTTCATTTAAAATATTACGAACTTCAAACTCAAATGGTTTTAATAATGAAGGGATGTTTAACCTCAAATCAAATTGTTTGCCATTGAGTGATTTTACTTCTACTAAAAAATTCTTTTCGCCAATCACTTGTTCTGCCCTTCCGTAACCTGTCATTGAATGTAACATACTAAATGTATTTCAGTAAAAGTAATGGAAGTAATGGAGAAATACTAAAAATCAATTCCCACCCATTTTCTTTTATTCTTTTCGTATTTATGGTAATCGAACTGATAAAGTTTACCGGGTCGGTGAGAAACATCTTGTTCCATTTCATTGGTGTCTATTAACAAATCCATGGAAGCGAATTTTTTGCGGAAGTTTCGTCTGTCGAGCGTAATGCCCAGTATGGCTTCGTATAGATTCTGGAGTTCTCTCAATGAAAATTTATCGGGCAACAAATTAAATCCGAGTGGATGCTCTTGTATTTTCTTTTGCAACCAACTGTAGCAAACGTTTACGATATTCTGGTGATCAAAAGCCATTTCAGTCAATGATTCCAAGCTAACCCACTCAATTTCATTTTCATGAATATTTAAAGAATGATGCTGAATATTTAATAGAGAGCAATAAGCAATGGTAATGACCCTGCCACCCGGATGACGAGCAGGATTGCCAAAAGCGCGTACCTGATCTAAGTACACATTTTCCATACCAGTGCGCTGTTTTAAAATACGGTAAGCGGCATCATCTAACTCTTCATTGTCTTGCACAAAATCACCCAGTAAAGAGAATTTGCCTTTATACTGTTCCAAATCACTTTTAATAAGCAAGATTTTTAATTTGTTTTCTTCAAAACCAAAAATCACACAGTCTACCGTTAGGGGTACTTTAGGATATGATTGAACAAGTGCCTTTGCATCTTGTATTAATGGATTGGAATGTGTATCATCAATCGGCAGGTTCTTCATAAAATCATTCGGTATTACAAATGGGAGATTAATCCATATAATCAATCTACAAGATACAAACTTTAGGTTTTATCTTTATCATTTGAAGGAAGAAATATGTATACAAAAGAGCAGGTTAACCATTTACAAGAGAAAACCACCGAATTATTAAACAGCAGTACGGCCAACTTTTCTAAGGAGATTATACTGGATTTAAGAGCGGTTTTAAGGTTCCATGAATATCGGTATTATGTGCTGAGTGAGCCAGTTTTGGCTGATTACGAGTACGATCAATTATTTAGGTTACTGATGCAATTAGAAGCGGCTCATCCTGAATTAGTTACCCCGGATTCTCCTACACAGCGGGTGGGCAACAGTCTGAACCAAAGCTTTGTTACCGTGCCGCATCTGGTACCTATGTTGAGTTTAGATAATAGTTACAATGCAGAAGATTTAAAAGATTTTGACCGTAAAGCAAGAGAACTATCGGGTTTAACAGAAATCGAATATTGTGTAGAACCTAAGTTTGATGGAGCCAGCATTTCCCTGATTTATGAAAATGACATGTTGGTAAGAGCCACTACAAGGGGCGATGGGGTGGAGGGAGAAGACATCACTCAAAATGTAAAACAAATCCGTTCAATTCCTTTATCAGCACCTTTTTCTTCAAAAGGTATTCAACAAATAGAAATAAGGGGAGAAATTATATTGAGCAAACAAGCTTTTGATGCATACAATAACAAACTGGTGCAACAGGGTTTGGCGCCACTCGCCAATCCGCGCAATGCGGCTTCCGGAAGCTTAAGAATGAAAGATCCAAAAGAAGTGGCAGAAAGAAATTTAGATGCATTCTTATACCATGTGAGTTATTTTATCTTGACAGTCAATACACAACAGGCACTTACTACTCATTCTGGTTCGCTGAACCTGCTTTGGGAAATGGGTTTTCGTTCTCCAAAAGAAGAAAAAGTGGTGGTGCAGGGCATAGAAGGGGTAATTAATTATTGCCTGGATTTTGAGGCAAAAAGAGACAACCTGCCTTATGAAATAGATGGCATGGTGGTAAAAGTAAATAGCCTGGAATTGCAGGAAAAACTGGGCATGACCTCTCACCACCCCCGATGGGCCATTGCCTTTAAGTTCAAAGCTCGTCAGGCTACTACCAAGTTAAACACTATAGAGTTTCAGGTGGGCAGAACCGGAGCAGTTACCCCTGTTGCCAAGCTTACGCCGGTATTTTTAGGCGGTGTTACGGTTTCGAGTATTTCGGTACATAATGAAGAATATATACAGCAAAAAGATTTGAGAATAGGCGATACCGTTTTAATTGAAAGAGCGGGAGATGTGATTCCGCAGATTGTGCAAGCCATGCCTGCCTTAAGAACGGGCGATGAAAAAAACATTGTATTTCCAACGGTTTGTCCGGTTTGTAGCAGTGAATTGTTTAAAGAAGAAGACGAAGCTGTTTGGAGATGTATTAACATTGAATGTGAAGCACAGGTGGTAGAACGCATGATACATTTTGTGAGTAAAGATGCTATGGACATCAAAAGTTTTGGAGAAGCCAATGTGCGCAAATTTTATGAGTTGGGCTGGTTAAAAGACATTCCTAATATATATCATTTGCCATTCGATAAAATTGGTGCGATGGAGGGATTCGGAAAAAAATCGGTCGATAACCTGCAAGCGGCCATAGAAGCGAGTAAGCAGCAACCATTGTACCGGTTAATTTATGCATTGGGTATTCGTTTTGTAGGAGAAACAACGGCTAAGACTTTGGCTAACTCGGTGAATCATTTATTAGACTTTACGCACAAATCGGAGGAGGAGTTATTGCAGTTAGAAGATGTAGGTGTTAAAGTGGCTAAGAGTATTCAGGTGTTTTTCCATAATCACCAAAATGTGGAGATGCTCAAGCAATTAGAAAAAATTGGTTTGCAGTTGGTGAATACAAAAAAAGAAACAACTATAGGGGGTTCATTAAGCGGACAAAGTTTTTTATTTACCGGAACCCTTACAAAGTTTAAAAGAAGTGAAGCCGAAGAAAAAGTAGAAGCATTAGGCGGTATTATTTTAGGAGGAGTAAGCAGCAAGCTGAATTATTTGGTGGTAGGAGACGATGCGGGCAGTAAATTAGAAAAAGCCAAGAAAATAAATACCATTAAAATAATTTCTGAAGATGATTTTTTAGAATTAATTAAATAAAAATTATGTTACAAGAATCTACTTTAAAATTTTTAAAAGCATTAAAGAAGCAGAACAATAAAGAATGGTTTGATGAACATAGAAAAGAGTATGAAGCAGCAAAGCAAGATTTTGCTGCGTTTACCAATCACCTCATTCAACTACACGCAAAAAACGATTCCTCTATTGCAACGCTTACGCATAAGGATTGTGTGTTTCGCATCAACAGAGATGTACGCTTTAGTAAAAACAAGGAACCCTATAAAACCAATATGGGAACGCATATTGTACAGGGAGGCAAGAAGTCGATGTTGGCCGGGTATTATTTTCATTGTGAACCAGGTGGAAAAAGTTTTATGGGCGGTGGAATATATATGCCGGATGCAGAAAAAATGAAAAAAATACGACAAGAGATTGATTACAATGTGGAGGAGTTTAAAGCGATCTTACATAATAAATTATTTAAAAAAGTATATGGTAAGTTAACCATTGAAGATGGAATGCAATTACAAAGAGAACCCAGGGGTTATGAAAAAGACAACCCGGCCATTGAATACCTTAAATTAAAAAGTTGGATTGCCACCGTTACAGTAAACGATGTTGATTTAACAGACAAGCAATCGTATAAAAAAATTGAAGAAGCATTTATTGCATTAAAACCATTATTAGATTTTTTAAACAGAGCGATGTTGTAGAGACGCCAAGGAACAAAAAGGAAGTCACGCCCAATTTATACACCCAACTAAAAAGGGTAAGGTTACAGTTCCTATTCATGGTAAAAAAGACTATCCGCCAAAAACATTAAGTTCAATTTTAAAACAAGCGGGTTTGAAATAAACAACTATTATATGTGGTTAAAATCAATAAATACATGCACATGAAGAAAATAAAAATACCACTAATTATAGAATGGAGTGACCATCATTTAATTTATGGAAGGGTGAATTATGATGATAATTTAATGGTTGATTCAGCTACTTCAATTGATGTGTTGAAAAAAAAATTTGAAAAACTATTAAAAAGCTTTCATCACATAAAACCAAATGATTTGGAATTCGACATTCAATATGATATTGCAGGTTTGTTTGATCAAAAAAAATACTTAAATGCTTCGGCAATTGCAGATCAAGCAGGAATTAGCAGAGGATTGATGAGACAATATATGGCCGGAAATAAATACCCATCTGCCGAAAGAGCATTAGTAATACAAAATACTATACGGAATTTAGGGAAAGAGTTGCAAAAAATAAAAATGGCAATCCCTAAAACCAAACGTACCTTATCATATTAAAAACTAATGCCGGTTACTATTCCAATTTATTGATCTAAATTTACTACATGATACACAATAAAACAATAGCCCTTATTGCCCACGATGCAAGAAAGGCCGATATGATACAGTGGGTAACGCACAATGCAGAGTTATTGTTACAGAATCATTTAGTATGTACCGGTACAACCGGTGGATTAATTGAAAAAGCATTGGAAGAAATTGTAGGTAATTTGTATCAATCTAAATTAACTAAAATGTTATCGGGTCCAATGGGAGGCGATGCGCAAATAGCCGCCATGGTAGTAGAAGGAAAAATAGATTTATGTGTATTTTTTATAGACGATTTAACTGCTAACCCACACGAAGCAGATATTCAAATGTTGTTGCGTCAATGCCGCTTACATAATATTCCGGTGGCATGTAACCGACACTCCGCCGATTTAATGATTACTTCTAGCTTATGGAGTACTGAGTATGAACCGATGAGCCCAACATATAAAGCGTTTAAGCGGTAAGGATAAATGGAGAATGAGTAGTTGATAATTGAATAAACCACCCCGGTCTGCGACCACCCCTCCAAAGGAGGGGAATTTTAACTAGCTGCACATAATATTGTTTCATCAAAATTATTGCAAAACACCAAATTTACCACTGCTCAAATTTCCCCTCCTTTGGAGGGGTGCCCGATAGGGCGGGGTGGTTTATCCTCCTTTGGAGGGGTGCCCGATAGGGCGGGGTGGTGATAAAGCATCTCCATTACACTATTCATTTTTTGGAACACCTGCTCTACCTGAATATGAATAACTGTTAAGCCTAACGATTCTAGATAACAATCTCTTTTGTCGTCATATTCTTGCTTGTAATAATGGCTACTCCCATCAATTTCAATTACCACCCTACAATTAGTACAATAGAAATCAACAATATAGTTTCCAATAATTTTTTGGCGATCAAAATCAAACCCTTTGAATTGCTTATTCTTTACCTGATTCCAAAATAATACTTCTGATAAATTGCGTGCTTGTCTAAGTTTTTTTGCTCTTTGTTTAAGTTGTGAGTTATAAGGTAGATTAAAGTAATTTTTGCTGGCTCGTTTTGGGCAACTCTCTACGGGAGTGGAATTAGCAAACTGCCGATCCCCTTCATCAGAGCAGGAATTTTTACTTGCTGCATTTAAAGTTGATTCATCCATCTTTTTGTCGGGGTTTTGCAGTTTGGTTTAGATTGTACTAAATAGGCTATAAATTGAGTATCAGCATTCTAAAGAATATTCCTCAAATACCTACTATTGTTCTAAATGTTAAATTAACCCGTGGTAAATTGGTTTTAGTGGTGGGTGGTAAACGATGCAGCCAATGCGTTTGTGTAGTACCTTTCATTACCAGCAGGCTCCCATGCTCTAAATACACTTCAACTTTTTCGGCAGTTTGTTTATGCTTAAAACTAAATTTTCTTTCTGCGCCAAAACTTAATGAACCAATTGCTCCGTCTTTCTTTAAATCTTTTTCAGCATCACTGTGCCAGGCCATTCCCTCCTCTCCTGTATGATATAAATTCAATAAACATGAATTAAAGGTTTCACCGGTTTGTAGCTCTATCATTGCCTTTAATTGCAATAATTCCTCTGTCCATGGTAATGCCTGCTTGGTAATATTAGAATATGTATATGCAAAAGGCTTATCGCCATACCAGGCAACTTTTCGTTTGGTAATAATCAACTTGCCATAAATAACTGCCTGATCGTTTTTCCATTCAATATGGTTGAGTAAGGCATTTAAATATTGATTGGCTGCTGTTGCAGAAAATATTTTCCCATAGTAATTTACAATACCATCGTATGGCAATAAATTAGCGGCACTATCTGTTATTCTACTGAATAATTCCATACACAGTTATTAAGTTTATACTGTTGATGCAATAATTTATCATTAACTAATGTTCGTAATGCTACTTACCCGTTGATGCATCACTATAAAATACTGTTCAAATTTAGCAAATAAATTTTGGTGCATTTTAGTATTCACATTTCAATTGCTAATAATTCTGTTCCCAACTGATGCAGTGCAGTTGCTATTTTTTTTACTTGAGCAGAACGAGGTGTTTTTAATCCATTTGCATAATGATGCAACAATTGTTGATTGATACCGGTTATACGCATCAATGCAGACTTTGTAAATATTCCTTTGTAGTAATTTAATAATGATATTGTATCAAATAAATACACCATTTCATATTTCCCGGATAAAATAAATTTTGGCAAGGGATCAGCATCTTTAATACTCCCTTTAATATGAAAATTAATGGCCTTAAATATATTCTTTTTAACCATTTCCGGAGTCTTTGCCGTTGCAACACAACCAGGTAACAAGGGAATATATGCCCCAAAATTTTTTCCACTATACGTAATATGTACTACTAATTTTTTCAAGCTACTTGTTTTTTATCCCTGCCTGTTTTAAAATACTATTTACTAAAAAATGATCTAAATCATCACTGTTTTTTCCATTAATAGTCAGTTTGCCTTTTTTTGTGGGATGTGAAAATTGTCTATGGCTTGTTCCATTGTGTGATTTCAAATACCAACCGTCTGCTTCTATTAATTTGATCATTTGTTTAACCTTCCTTATCATCTACTAAATTAACAGGGATATAAAGGTATAATTTTTTATACCTTAAGAAATATTTATTCCACAATATATTTCTTCACTAAAATTATCCGTAGGTATAAATACCTGTTTTTTCATGTTTTTTAACGGTGCCTATGATCGGCTTCCTTTTTTTATTTAGGTTGAAGTATGAAAATGGTATTTAACAGCCTGCCCTGGTTCAAACATCCCTTTATTCGCATTACATTGGCACTGATTGCCGGTATAATAGCAGGCGCGTACTTTACACTGCCCATCGGGTGGGTTTGTATTGTATGTGGACTTGCAATTTGCCTATTCATTGGTTTTAACCTATTGCCCGCGCATAAAAAATATGCGCTAAGCTGGATTGCCGGAATGGCTGTTCACTTAGTCTTTATTTGCATAGGTATACTACTACTATTTTTAAATACCAAACCACCCAAGATTATACCCCACCAAGCTTTTTCGGTGGTTATTGAAGAACCATTATCGCCCGCAAATACCAGTCTTAAAAGTATGGGTAGTAGTGCTTATGGCAACATCATCCTCTATTTTCAGAAAGATAGTACCTCGCTTTCTATTCAACCCGGCCATCAACTCGTACTTCGTAAAATACCTGATACCATTTCAGCTGCTGCTAATCCGGGTGGATTTAATTTTAAAGCTTATGCTGCCACCCAACAACTGTATTATCAGGTTTATTTAAAAAATAACGAGTATTATATAGTTGGCAAAACACCTGTTGCGTTTCGAAAAAGAATACTGCATCAGTTACAAGAGTGGATCTTACAAGTGCTCAACCAATACATTGTAGGTGATAAAGAAAAAAGTGTTGCAGAAGCTTTATTGATTGGCTATAAAAAAAATCTCGATAAAACTTTACTACAATCATACAGCAGCACAGGTGTGGTTCACATCATTGCCATCAGCGGTTTACATCTCGGCATGATTTATGGCTTACTACTTTTTCTTTTAAAACCTCTTAAAAATAAAAAGTATATAAAATGGTTGCAACCCGTTTGCATTATTGTTGTTTTATGGACGTTTACTTTTCTTACTGGTGCCGCACCTTCTATACTCCGGTCGGCCATTATGTTTACTTTTATTGTATTAGGCGAACAACAAAACAGAAGGTCGCATATTTACAATAGTTTAGCAGCATCGGCATGCTGCATTTTAGCGTATAACCCGCTTCAGTTATGGGATGTAGGGTTTCAGCTATCTTATGCAGCTGTTATAAGTATTGCTGCTTTTTCAGTTCCCATCACCCGGCTAATTTATATAAAGAATAAACTTCTGCTCAACTGCTGGCAATTAACTGCGGTTAACCTTGCTGCGCAAATCTGTACCTTACCACTCATACTGTACTACTTTCATCAGTTTCCTAATTTATTTTTATTCAGTAATTTTATTGCCGTGCCATTATCGGGTTTAATTTTATACCTCGAAATCATATTACTGGTTGTATCTCCCTTACCTATCCTTGCAGTGATGATAGGAAAATGCACTTCTTTTTTATTATTGTTGATGAATAGTGTTATAGAAAATACTGCAACAATACCCTTTGCAGTAACAGAACATATTCAGATAAATTTATTTCAAACCATTTGTTTATTTGGTGTGATAATCATTTTTTCTGCCGGATTAATGAATAAAAAAAGAAAGTATGTGTACGGCTCTTTTTTATTGATTGGATTGATTGCATTGATTCAAACAATCAGTGCCATTTCAGCGGCTCGTCAACATAAATTAATGGTGTATTATATGCCTAAAAAATCTGCTATCGATATTTTTGAAGGCAGATCTCACCGCTTTATTGGTGATCCCTCCATTTATCATCAACCATTGTTGATAAAAAATTATCTCGATCCCACCAGAACGTTGTTCAGGGCAGCCAATACCTCCCCTCAAACTAAAACCATTGTTCGGCCCCCATTTATTTTTAGCGCCCATAAGAAAATACTGGTAATCAATCCCACCCTGAATTTAAACAATTTAAGCGGCGTTGTTCCGGTTGATTTGGTAGTGATTAGCGGTAATCCCACTATTCATATTCAACAACTGTTACAACTATTTAAATTCCAAACAATTGTTTTTGATTGCAGTAATCCGCTGTGGAAAATAGAGCAATGGAAAAAAGAATCAAACGACTTAAATTTGCACCATCATTCCATACCCCATTTGGGTGCTTTTGAAATGAATCTCTAATCGATTACCGCCATTTAACGGCCATCAGGCCACTAATACTTTGTAATGCAAAAGAAAATACAATCTGCGCTTATTTCTGTCTTTTATAAAGACGGCCTAGAACCTATTGCCCGCCAATTGCAACAATTGGGTATTACCATTTACTCTACCGGGGGCACACAAAAATTTTTAGAAGATTTAGGAGTTACCTGTGTACCGGTAGAAAGTTTAACTACCTATCCCTCTATTTTAGGAGGAAGAGTTAAGACCTTGCATCCTGCTGTATTTGGTGGTATTTTAGGCAGAAGATATGAAGCACAGGATTTAGCGGAGATGAAGGAATATAATATTCCTGAAATTGATTTGGTGATTGTAGACCTCTACCCTTTTGAAGAAACATTGAAAACTACTTCGGAAGAAAAAGCCATCATAGAAAAAATTGATATTGGCGGTCCATCTATGATTCGTGCTGCTGCAAAAAACTTCCGCGACATTACTGTTATTGCCGCCAAAGATGATTATGCCGCGCTGGAAAATTTATTGGTTACACAAAAAGGAGTACTCTTGCTGGAACAGCGTAAAGCATTTGCTGCCAAAGCTTTTGAGGTGGTAATGCATTACGATATTGCCATCAGCAATTACTTTAATCCGCAGCCTCAACATATATTACGCTATGGCGAAAATCCACATCAACAAGCTACTTTCAACGGCAATTTATCGGAAATATTTACGCAGTTAAATGGCAAAGAATTATCGTACAATAATTTAGTAGATGTAGATGCTGCCGTTCAATTAATCAGCGACTTCAACACTACTAAAGAAGCTGTTTTTGGTATCATTAAGCATACCAATGTTTGTGGGGTTGCAGCACGTTCATCTGTTAAAGAAAGCTGGGATGCTGCTTTAGCCGGCGATCCGGAAAGCGCATTTGGCGGCGTATTGGTTTGTAACCAATCTATTGATGCAACAACTGCTCAGGCTATTAATGAATTATTTTTTGAAGTACTTATTGCACCCGCTTTTAATGAAGATGCATTAACAGTTTTAAAGAGTAAGAAAAATAGAATTTTATTGCAACTTACCAATAAAGATTTTAAAACCCACCAACAGGTTAAAAGTATTTTAAATGGCTCGTTGGAACAAGATGCAGACAACAGCAATTTTGAAAAATGGGAAGAAGTAGGCGGAAGAACTTGTAGCGATTCAGAAAAAGCTAATTTAATTTTTGCAAATATTGTTTGTAAACATTTAAAAAGCAATGCCATTGCATTAATTAAAAACATGCAATTGGTGGGTAAAGGTTGCGGACAAACCAGTAGAATTGATGCGTTGCGTCATGCCATTGAAAAAGCCCGTCAATTTAATTTCGATTTGAAAGATGCTGTTTTAGCTTCTGATGCATTTTTTCCTTTTAACGACTGTGTGCAAATTGCCCATACCGCAGGCATTACGTGCTTTATTCAACCCGGTGGATCGTTAAGAGATAAAGACAGTGTAGACTATTGTGTGGAGCATCAATTAGCGATGGTAATGACTGGCACTCGCCATTTTAAACATTAATATACTTACCCATTGACCAATAAACAAAAAGCATATATCGCATTAAGTGTAACCAGTATTGTATGGGGCACCAGCTGGATTGCCAGCAGACTGGCGGTTCAGAAAGTACCTGCTTTACAGGTATCATCTATCCGACAATTTATAGCAGGTATGCTTTTTACCGGTTTCTTTCTAATGAAAGGATATAAACTGCCCAACCTCAAACAACTAAAATGGTTGGCAGGCATGTCGGTATTGCTCTTTGTTGCTGCCAATGGTTTGGCCACAGTTGGCGTAAAATATATTACCAGTGGCTTAGCCGCTTTAATTGCTGCTTTATACCCTTTAAGTGTAGTAATTATTGAACGTATTTTTTTTAAGAATACCAAAATCACCGGACTTACTTTTATTGGTATTTTACTCGGACTAGCAGGTATTGCATTGGTGTTTTATGAAAATGCTTTTCATAATCACCAGGAGGGATATTGGATTGGTATTGCAGTGTCTTTAATTGCCATGCTCAGCTGGAGTGTAGGCACTATATTTATTGCCCGCAAGCAAATCAATATGAACCCTTATTACAGCACCGGTTTGCAAATGCTGATTGGGTCGGGGTTCTTGTTAGTACTTGCAACATCTACCGGCAATACCATTGCTATTGCTGATATTCCTTTACAAACCTGGTTATCAATTAGCTACCTGGTGGTTATGGGATCCATACTAGCCTATGTAGCATTTATTTATACCATGAAGCATTTAGAAGCTTCTATTGCTGCATTGTATGCTTACATTAACCCAATTGTTGCGATATTAATTGGCTCGGTAATAGTGAATGAAACCATTACGGCTGAAATTATAATTGGCTCTGTAATTACCTTAATTGGGGTATATATTGTGAACCTCAGTTTAAGAAAACAAAAGCAAGCATTGGTTGAACCGATTGAATAAACGCCAAAAAGAAGATGGTAATAGTTGCATGTAAAACCCTGAATAATGTTAATCATTCAGGGTTTTATTTTTGACTTATTACTTTTGCCTTTTTACTTTTAATTTTAATGAACGAGGGTTGCAATAGAGAACTCAAATCCCTGATTGGGTATTTGATACATAGAGGTTACTACTCGTGCTATATTATAACCCACACCTATTATTATAGATTTTTTACGAGAACGTTCGAACATGCAACGAATACCCGGTTGCCAATTAATTAAGTGACTCTTAGGTTCATTTTTGATAGTTAAAAAGGATCCTGTATAGACTACATAAGGATTTAGAGAGATTGGCTTTTTATTGCTACTATTTATTTGAAAGCGTTTTTCAAGACCCAATGTGGTGCTGTTACTAGCCACACCACCCATCCCAAAATTATACCCTAATGCAAAATTAAAAAACGTATTTTTTTTCAAAGCAAAATAACTCGTCAGATAAAAATTATACGCAGCGGGTTGCAATACATGGTTTAATTGTAATAATTGTGCATTGGTACTTATGCCCACGCCAAACTGAACTTTGTTGCTACTTAAATAATCCGAGATCTTGCGTTTGCTTCTGAACCTTTCATTGGTGGTAGTATCTATGGCAGGAGCAGCAATTTCTGTAAGCGTATTCGTAGTATTGATTACGGAAAGCTGTTGTTGTTTTATCTGATAAACAGCTTCATCCGTAAACTTTCCTACTTTTCTATTTTCATCGGTATTTTGCATCGCTTCAGTATAAGTAAAATCATTGTAGGGTAGGCTGTCTTGTTGGATGGCTAAAAACTCGTATAATTCTAATCCTTTAATATTACTGTATTCCATTTGCTCTCTTGAAAAAGCCAGTTGCCATTGATGGTTGCTGAGGTTATATATAGCATTAATTTTTTTAACAGAGGGCGGTAGCAATCCCAATACCAAACCGCTGTTGTGGTAACTTATGGCGTCTATATTTACAAAAGCATAGGTTAAACTATCCATTAAAATAGTGCCTTCAAAACCTTTTTTTCGGGTAGATTCAAATCTTATTTTACGGGTTATGCGGTTATTATGCTTGATACATCCTTCATCATAAAAATTATATTTCGATAACTGATTGAGTTGTAAAAAATTGGGGCGGTCATACACTATATCCATCACTGCATGATAACCGCCGTTGACTGTGTACTCAGTAGAAGTTTTACTTGTACTGCTTTCTAAAAAAATGGGATTATTGTGTACCACTTTAACCTGTTGTTGTTGATGCGGTAACTGATACCCAAATTGCTTTACCTGCACCAGTGCCTTGTCTTTATAAAAATAAATGGTATCGCCTGCAATGTTGTACACATTTTTAAACCCCCAAAAAGTTGCAGGATTAATGCCGTAGTTATCGGGTATTTTTTTAATTGCTTTTTCCATGATTGCTCTTCCATTTCCTGCAATCACTATTTCATTTAATTGATGATATCGTGGAGCTAAATAAATAGTTAGCTGATCAATGTCTGTTTTACGCAACAGCATTTTTTCTGTTACATAACTGATGTGCTTAACGGTTAGGGTTGCTTGTTGCGAAGCTTGAATGCTAAACCTTCCCTGCTTATCTGTTACTGTTCCATTGGTGATAGAAAAAGAAACAGAGGCACCAACTACCGGAAGGCGTGTTGCGCTATCTAGCACTATACCGCTCATTACATTGTTTTGTGCAACAGCAGGTATAATTGCGCAAAAGAACCAAATAAACATCATCCAATATTTCATGTCAACCATTTTAGTTTATAAAATGTACTGCTCAGGATATCACAAGTGGTAAATCCGAAACAATATCGCTTACTGGTTAATTAAAACCAGTTTAACTTGTTTTTAAAAAATATTGGATAGGCAGTATTGCAAACTATACTACAGTATTAAGGTAATACATTTTTTATGAAATTGGCACAAATTGCTGTGCAAGATTATTTAACGATTAATCATTCATTAAAGCATACAAAAATCACTCCGGTAAAAATTAGTAGTATGTGTGAAGTTAAGTACCACCCCGGTCTGCGACCACCCCTCCAAGGGAGGGGAATTTTACCCCTACGCCTTTTTTTACCACTACTCCTATCGCCAACTTAAAAGGGTACCCGATTTTACTCGAATACCCTTTTAACCTATTTTATAAATTCAATTATACACTTTTTTAAAACATGCAACCATGATCTTTTTTTAAAGACACCAGCATGGCGTCTCTACAATTGCAATGATCAATGCATCATCAACCACACATTACCCATTATCAATTGTCAATTATCAATTGTCAATTATCAATTGACAATTATCAATTATCAATTGTCAATTGTCAATTATCAATTATCAATTGTCAATTGTCAATTGTCAATTAACCCTAACATCCCAACAAATATGCAAATATCAACGGCACCACAATCGTTGCATCTGATTCTACTATAAACTTAGGTGTATGAATATCTAACTTACCCCAGGTAATTTTTTCATTAGGCACTGCTCCAGAATAGGAGCCA
>CANHJH010000038.1 GCA_947460365.1 Sphingobacteriia bacterium
TAATTAAAACATGATTTTTTTTATCCTAACAACTGTTAGCATATATTTGTAATTCAAATTTATTAATATGAACTTTCAGTTGACAGAAGAGCATTTGATGATTCAAAAAGCTGCAAGAGATTTTGCAAAAAATGAATGTTTACCAGGGGTAATAGAGCGGGATGAGCTACAAAAATTTCCCGGTGAACAAATTGCTAAGCTAGCTGATTTAGGATTTATGGGTATGATGGTTAATCCTATATATGGCGGACCTGGTATGGATACTATTAGTTATGTATTGGCGATGGAAGAAATAAGCAAGGTGGATGCAAGTACTAGTGTAAGTATGAGTGTGAACAATAGTTTGGTATGTTGGGGGCTAGAAACATATGGTTCCGAAAAGCAAAAAGAGCAATATCTTACTGCATTAGCTCAAGGAAAAAAAGATGGTCAATTGTATATAGGCGCCTTTTTGTTAAGCGAACCAGAAGCTGGGAGCGATGCAACTAGTCAACAAACAACCGCTGAAGATAAAGGTGAGTATTATTTGATTAACGGGACTAAAAACTGGATTACAAACGGTTCTTCGGCTTCTGTTTATCTGGTAATAGCCCAAACAGATCCATCTAAAGGGAGTAAAGGAATCAATGTATTAATTGTTGAAAAAAATACTCCGGGTATTACTGTAGCTGCAAAAGAAAATAAGCTTGGTATTAGGGGTAGTGATACCCACACGATTTTATTTAACGATGTAAAAGTGCCTAAAGAAAATAGAATTGGTGATGATGGTTTTGGATTTACTTTTGCAATGAAAACATTGGCTGGGGGGAGAATTGGTATCGCATCACAAGCATTAGGTATAGCTAGTGGGGCTTATGAGTTAGCCCTTGCATACAGCAAGCAAAGGAAAGCTTTTGGGAAGGAAATTATGCACCATCAGGCTATACAATTCAAGTTGGCTGATATGGCTACCAGAATTGAAACTGCTCGGCTTTTGTGCTTGAAAGCTGCTTGGGAAAAAGACAATCATCTTGATTATACCCTAAGTTCTTCCATGGCTAAAGTATTTTCAAGTGAAACCGCAATGTGGGTAACTACAGAAGCTGTCCAAATTCACGGTGGATATGGTTTTGTAAAAGAATATCATGTAGAAAGATTAATGCGCGATGCAAAAATCACTCAGATATATGAAGGCACCAGTGAAGTGCAAAGGATTGTAATTAGTAGAAGTATTTTAAAATAGGTTGAATGAGAATGGCTAAATGGGGTTTATTGATTTGTTTTTTTGTATTATTTAATAATTGTAAAGCCAATGATACAATTGTATCTCTTCAATTACTTACGAGAATCGCTAACTTACAGAATAAAGAATCTTCCGTTTTTCCAAGAGGCATATTTCCTTCTTATAGATTATATGCTTTAAATAAAAGTAGATCAAAAGCCGACATCAATATTTTTTTTACAGGGTTGATTTCGTTCACTTTACAAAAGATGCGCACTTATTTAACCCCTTACCAACAAAGTATTGCTGATCATATTATTGCTAGTGGTAACGAACCCGCAATAAAATTTAAAAATCAAAAAGGTCGAAATACCTATAATTTTTGGCCTACCGATACACCCCGTATTTTCCCCAACAGCGGGTGGTTAAATTTGTTTAATAAAAAACAAGCTCTACCGGACGATTTAGATGATACTGTAATAATTTTACTTGCAATGGATGCGCAGGATTCCATTGCTAAACAAGTACATGAGTTAATGCAACAATATACTAATAATGGTAAAAAAAAGGTCAAAAATACGTTTAAAGCGTATCGAAATATCCCCGCTTATTCTACTTGGTTTGGTAAGAAAATGCCGGTAGATTTTGACGTTTCGGTATTAACGAATGTTTTGTTTTTTGTACAGCATTATAATTTGCCCTGGACAAAAGCTGATTCGGCAAGTTTGTTTTTTATTAAAAAAGTGATAGAGGACAAAAAGTATCTTAATGATGCAGCTTATGTTTCTCCACATTATAATTCAACTACAATTATTTTATATCATATCAGTAGATTGATGGCGTTGAAACCGATACCTGAATTAGATATATACAAGGATAGTTTAATCAGTTTTACCAAAAGTAAATTATTAAAAACAAATAATTTCTTAGAACAAATTTTATTACAAACTAGTTTAATGAGATGGGGTGTTCAACCATCAGAAGCTATAACTGTAAAAAACAATAGTGAATTAATCAATAGAATTGAAGATGAGGATTTCTCTTTTTTTATTGCGAATATGTCCTCTATGTTGCCCAACCAATTAAAGAAAACTGCTGGTGCTATTGGTTTGGGTAAATTCTATTATTTTTGTCCTGCTTATAATTATGTACTCATTCTTGAAAATTTGTTAGAACAAAAGAAACACGAATTAACATTTTAAACAGAACGCTCGATATGCCTGTAAATATTCAAAATTTTAAAAAAATTCATTCTGAACTTACAGCCCAAAATGTAACATTGGTAGCAGTTAGCAAAACTAAGCCAGTTGAGGATATCAATGAATTGTATTTATTAGGACAAAGAGATTTTGGAGAAAACTACGTCCAGGAATTGGTGGATAAAGAAGCCTGTTTACCAAAGGACATTAACTGGCATTTCATTGGACATCTACAAAGTAATAAAGTTAAATACATAGCACCGTTTGTTTATTTAATTCATGGTGTAGATAGTTTAAAGTTATTACAGGAAATCAACAAACAAGCCATTAAAAACAATAGAATAATTAATTGTTTGTTACAGGTTTATATAGCCAAAGAAGAAAGTAAATTTGGTTTAGATGAAAATGAATTGGATCTAATAAAACAACAACTCCCAATACTAAATAACATCCGAATTTGTGGTTTGATGGGGATGGCTTCTTTTACTGATAATAGTAAAATTATAAAAACAGAATTTCAATACCTCCAACAATTGCATCAAACCATTAAAAATTGGTCATTCCCTAATTCGGATATCCCTAATATTCTTTCTATGGGGATGAGTGGTGACTATTTATTAGCTATTGATTGTGGAAGTACTATGGTAAGAATTGGAAGTTTATTGTTTGGAGAACGAAAGTACACAGATTTGAAAATGTAGAGATACCTATTTTTTGATTAGATATCTCTACATCAAAGTGTTATTATAATAGCAATTAGTGCTTCATCTGTTAAGAAAAATTTCCAATACAATTTATTGCATAGTTTCCCCTAACCACTTATAAAATTCACGTTGCCACACTAATGAATTTTGTGGCGAAATAACCCAATGATTTTCATCCGGCAAATAGAGTAATTTACTTTTTATTCCTTTTAGTTGCGCTGCCTGAAATGCCTGTAATCCTTGTTCAATAGGAACTCTGTAATCTTTTCCACCCTGTACAATCATAATGGGTGTATTCCACTTGTCAACTAAATTACTTGGGTTGAATTGGTTGTATGTTTTTTGAGTAAGCGTATTTTTTTTGTCCCAATAAGGTCCACCATAATCCCAATTTACAAACCACATTTCTTCGGTGGTACCATACATACTTTTAGTATCAAAAATCCCATCGTGTGCAATAAAGGTTTTAAAACGATTGTTGTGAATACCTGCTAAGTAAAAAACCGAATATCCACCATAGCTTGCACCAACACATCCTAATTTATTTTTGTCCACATATGATTGTTTACTTAGAGCGTCTATTGCAGCTAAATAATCATTCATTACCTGACCGCCATGATCCTTGCTGATTTGTTCATTCCATTTAGTTCCGTGGCCAGGCATACCCCTTCTATTTGGAGCCACCACTATGTAACCGGCAGAAGCCATTAACTGAAAATTCCAACGGAATGAATAAAATTGGGTAAGTGGACTTTGAGGGCCACCCTGACAATACAATAAGGTGGGATATTTTTTGGATGGATCGAAATTTGGTGGATAAATTACCCAGGTTAGCATTTGTTGATTATCGGTAGTAGTAATAAATCTTCTTTCAGTTTTACATAAAGAAAGCTTATTATAAAAAGCATCATTTACGTGCGTAAGCTGTTGCATTGATCCTGAATTTAAATCAACTTTGTATAGCTCTGCTGCATGATTCATATCTGTTCTGGAAACAATTAAAGTGTTTCCAATTTGACCAACTATCCCATTTATGTCAAAATCGCCCTTTGTAATTTGTTCTACATAGGGCAACATTTTTGTCAAACCGGTATTCTTTACTTTGAATAATTGTAGTGTACCATTTATCGGTGCCCAAAAGAAAATGAATTGACCGTCATCACTCCATTTAAACCCTTCTACATGTATGTCATCTCTGTTCCCGGTTAAGTTTACTTTCATCATTCCTTTTGCATAAACAATAATATCTTGTTTATCTGCTTCATAACCATCTCGCTTCATCTGTAGGTAAGCTAATTCACCATTTTTACTGAATTGTGGTGCGAGATCATAGCCCTTGTTTTCTGCTGTTAAATTTTTAGTAGTGCCAGATTCGATGTTGTATTCGTAAATATCTGTGTTGGTACTAATGGCATAATCAGTGCCATAACTTTTCTTAGCAACGTATAATATTTTCTTGCTGTCATTACTCCAAATAAAGTCTTCCTCACCACCAGAAGGTTTCTGTGGACAGTCATAAGGTTCATTTGGCATAATATCTTTAGCTTGTCCTGGAGTACCATTAATTAAAGGAGCAATAAATACGTGACCAAATTTTCCATCTTCCCATGTGTCCCAGTGTCGGTAATTAAGGGTGTTATAGATATAGGCATTAGATTGGGGCAGATCTTTATAATGATCTGATCCGGTAACATTTTTTATTTTTACATCTTCACTACTTATTACGTATTTGCCGTCAGGTGATATGCGATCATTTAATAGGAGAGAAGCCGTACTTGTTATTTCTTCAGGATTTCCTCCATTAATTGATATTGCATATTTTTTCCGCTTACTGGTATTATTTTGAATATCTGGAATACCAACGCTATATATTATTTTGGTTTTGTCATTACTAATTCCCAAAGCACTTACTCTGCCAATTTCCCAAAGTTTTTCAGGGGTTAATAACTCTTGAGCTAATATAGACTTTGTAAAAAAGCAAATAGCTATAAAAAATACTGTTTTTTTCATGTGCATCTAATTGTTTTTTGCAAAATCCAATACCAGGTTGCAAAATGCACGCATACCAACATCTAATTTGCTATCATCTAGCATAAATTCAGGTGCATGATGACTGGTAGATTCTGCAGCGGTTAATTTGGGGCTTCTTGCACCTAAGTTAAAGAAGAAAGAAGGTGCTTTTTTTCCATAAAAAGAGAAATCTTCCGCTCCAGTTTGCCAGGTGATTGGTAGTACATTTTCTGCACCACCAGCTGCTTTCTGTAAAGATGTTATTGATTTAGCCACTAATTCAGGGTCATTATAGGTAACTAATGTTTTAGTATCTATAACAACTTCAGCTTTAGCGCCGCTTGCTTCAGCTATTTTAGTAGCAGTTTGTATAATTCGCTGATGAATATCTTTTTGCATCTGGTCGTCTAGCGTTCTAATAGTGCCTTCTAAGATTGCTTCTTCAGGAATAATATTAGCCCGCACACCAGCATGAAATTTACCCACTGTAATAACTGCAGGTGCTTTAACAATATCTGTTTGTCTACTTACAATTGTTTGTAATGCTTGAACAATTTCTGTACTTACTACAATTGGATCAACTGATTTCCATGGACTAGCTCCATGACTTTGTTTTCCTTTAACCTTTATCGTAAACCAGTCTGAGGATGCCATAAATGACGCTGATTTATAATAAATTTTTCCTAAATCCCCGGAAGAAGAAATATGTATACCATATACTGCATCTACTTTAGGATTATCTAATGCACCTTCTTTAATCATTAACGGAGCTCCACCTTCTTCATCGCCCGGAGACCCTTCCTCTGCAGGCTGAAACAGAAATACAACTGTTCCCTGAATATCTTTTTTAATCTTACTTAATACTTCTGCTGCACCCAATAACATAGAAATATGGGTATCATGTCCGCATGCATGCATTACCGAAACCGTATTTCCTAAATAATCGCCTTTTGCTTTTGATCGAAAGCTGAGCTCATTTCTTTCTTCAACCGGAAGAGCATCTATATCTGCACGCAAAGCTACTACGGGGCCGGGCTTGCCTCCTTTTAAAACACCTACCACGCCAGTTTTGGCCACTATGCGAGTTTCAATTCCCCATTCCTTCAATAAAGTTTCAATTTTTTTACATGTGTTGAATTCTCTGTTGCTTAATTCCGGATTTTCATGGAAGTATCTTCTCCAACTAATCACTTTAGGTGTTTCTTCCTTTAATAGTTGTTCCAGATTTGCAGGATAAGTTTGTGAATTGCCAGCAAATGCAGATGCAAGCATTAAACAGAAAAATAGTGTCTTTTTCATTTGATTCAATTTATCTTATAATTGAAAGATACAAAAAATAAGTATTATTTGTATTCCCCGAATACGTCTCTTAAACAATCAGCAATCTCACCTATTGTGCAATGGTTTTCTACAGCGCTTATTACTAATGGCATAAGATTTTGTGTGGAAGATGCAGCAATAGTGATGGCTTTTAAACTTTCTGAAACTTTTTCAGCATTCCGGTTTGCTTTTAATGCAGCAATTTTAGCGGATTGAATATTTCTTATCGTATCATCTATTTTAAAACCGGGAATGGGTGTTTCTTTATCGATTGTAAATTTGTTAACTCCCACAATTATTTTCTCCTGGTTCTCAATCTTACGTTGGTATTCATAGGCGCTTTTGGCAATTTCATCTTGCATAAAGCCATTTTCTATTGCACTTACACTTCCACCCATGTCGTCAATTTTTTGTATTAACTCCCAAGCTTTTTGTTCTACATCATTCGTTAGGGATTCTATAAAAAAACTTCCGGCTAAAGGGTCTACCGTATCTGCAGCACCGCTTTCGAAAGCTACTATTTGTTGAGTTCTTAAAGCTATTCTGGCGGCTTCTTCCGTTGGTAAGCTAAATGCTTCATCAAATCCATTGGTGTGCAAGCTTTGAGTACCACCTAATACCGCCGCCATGGTTTGAATGGTAACTCTGCTTATATTATTTAAAGGTTGTTGGGCTGTAAGCGTTGCCCCACCTGTTTGAGTATGAAACCGAAGCATTAAAGCTTTTTCGTCTGTTGCTCCTAAAGATTTCATGATTACCGCCCACATTTTACGGGCTGCCCTGAACTTTGCTATTTCTTCGAATAAATGATTGTGAGCGTTAAAGAAAAAGGAAAGTCTCTTTCCAAATACATCAATATTCAATCCTTTTTCTAAAGCGGCTTTTACATAAGCTTTACCATTGCTTAATGTGAATGCAATTTCCTGAACCGCGGTACTACCAGCTTCTCTAATGTGATAGCCTGAAATTGAAATAGTATTCCATTTGGGTAAGTGAATACTACACCATTCAAAAATATCGGTAATAATGCGCATAGATGCCTTTGGTGGGTATATATAAGTACCTCTGGCAGCATATTCTTTTAAGATATCATTCTGTATGGTTCCGGCAATATTCTTCAAATTCGCCCCTTGATTTTTTGCTAATGCAACATAAAACGCTAATAATATAAATCCTGTAGCATTTATGGTCATTGATGTACTTACTTCTTCTAAATTGATGTCTTTAAAAAGCAATTCCATATCTTCTAAACTATCTATTGCTACGCCTACTTTGCCTACTTCTCCTTCAGATAGTTCATGATCACTGTCATACCCGATCTGTGTGGGCAAATCAAACGCAACACTCAAACCCATTACACCCTGACTCAATAAATAATGATACCTTTTGTTGCTCTCTTCAGCAGTAGAAAAACCGGCATACTGGCGCATTGTCCAAAGTTTACCCCGATACATGTCTTCTTGTACCCCTCTGGTATAGGGAAATGATCCGGGTAATTCTATGGTATGATCAGGAATATCTTGTGCTGTGTAAATTGGCTTAATTTCAATCTCGCTATCGGTAAATATTTTCTTGGTATTCATAATTTAGTAGAGATTTGTCCGGGATATTACAGATGTTTTTTGGCCTCAAAGCTTAAAGCTTCACTAACAAGTTCATGAAGATTCGCTTTAGGTTCATTCATTAAATAGTTGAGTATACTTTTTTTCAGATCAAATGAACTAGCATCCACCGGCAACAATTCTCCTATTTGATTGATTGTTAAAATATTTTTTTCTTTAAGATTTTTAACTGCATGCCAAACTTCAGGGCTAACATATATCTGTTGTGTAACATTATAATCAAACTCATCCTTAATGCTTTTACACAGTAATTGTTGCATATCCTTGGAAGAAAGCCCTTCGCCAGCTGTACGACTGATTAAGTTGGGTAATGCAATTCTATCTACAAGCAATGTTAACCGTTCGTATGCCTGTAATTGAAGCTGATTAGAGCTATTTATTGCCGGAGAGGGGCTTTTAGCTGTGCTTTTCTGAGGTTGAATAAACAAATAATAAATAAGAATACCTGTAATTAAAATTACTCCTAAAATAGTATAGATCGTATTGCTTTCCATTTAACTGATTATTTTACCGAAGTTAAGGAATAATGGTATTGGTATAGTAATGGCTGTACGCTCTGGTTACTCGAAATTTTCGGCATGCCAGATTACATTAATTTCTATTATCGAAAACTGGTTTCAATAAAACCTTACCCAAAACCGTAACTTTGTATTATAAAAAGAAGCATATATGTCCACAACTATATTAATTGAAGCACCTGTTAAACTAACACCGAGTGCAATTAGTGAAATTAAGCGATTGATGAATGAACCGGATTTTGATTCATCTAATAGGTTAAGAGTTGGCGTAAAAGGAGGGGGGTGTAGTGGAATGACTTATGTATTGGGATTTGATAAGGTGGAGACTGAGGATGAATTTTTTATAATTGAAGATATACCCTGCATAATGAATAAAAGTCATGGTTTATATCTATATGGTATGGAAATTGATTGGCAAGGCGGATTAAATAGCCGTGGATTTACTTTTAGTAATCCAAATGCGAGTAAAACATGTGGTTGCGGTACTTCGTTTGCAGTTTAGTATTAGCTAATTAATTTTTTTATTTCTATTATATTGTAGACATTTTTCAAATACACTTCATTCCTATTAATTAAAAAGCCCATTCAAATTGAATGGGCTTTTTAATTATTGTAAATGCTTCATTACTTTTTACCAGATGATTTTCCAAGAGGTTTATTCTTGCCAAAATCTACTAGGATAGGGGCAGCAACAAAAATGGAAGAATACGTTCCGGTAATAACTCCAATTAACATTGCAAATGCAAATCCACGGGTAACTTCCCCGCCAAAAATAAATAATATTAGAATGGTAAGGAATACAGTTAATGAGGTCATTATCGTACGACTTAACGTTTGATTTATAGCTCGATTAATGATAGTTGCATTATCAGAACCGGTCATTAAATGGCTATCTTCTCTAATTCTATCGTAAACAATAACTGTATCATTCATAGAGAAACCAATTACGGTAAGTATAGCAGCAATAAAATGCTGATCTATCTCTAATGGGAAAGGCACTACTTTTCTTAGGAAACTGAATACAATTAAGGTTACAAATACATCATGTAATAATGCGAAAATGGTACCTAAAGAGTATCTCCAATCACGGAATCTAATAAAGATGTACAAACAAATTGCTATGATAGCGAAAATGGTAGCTTTTGTAGCACCGGATTTTAAGTCATCGGAAATAGTAGGTAATACAGTTTGTGAACTTTGCTTATAAGTAGTTTCAAAATTTGCAAAAGTAGTACCAGATGGCAAATGCTTCTGTAATCCAGTAAATAGCATTTTTTCTACCAAAGAATCAATATTGCTACCAGTTTCTTTAATTTTAAAAGAGGTGGTGATGTTGATTTGATTTTTAGAATCAACTGTCTTGATAATTGGCGCTTCTCCAAATACAGCTTTCAATTCCTCACGAATTTCATCTTGATTAATTGATTGAGCAAATTTAACAGTATAACTTCTTCCTCCTGCAAATTCAACTCCTTCATCAAAACCGTTATAGAATGATGCGATTCCCAAAATAAAGATCACTACAGATACACCATAAAAGAATTTTCTGTATTCAATGAATTTATAAGCGGCATGTTTAAACACACCTCTTGAGATTGCAGTGAAATATTCAAAATGTCTATTCTTTTTGGTATACATGTCTGTAATTAATCTGGAAACTAAGATTCCACAGAATAATGATAACAAAATACCTATGATTTGAGTGGTAGCAAACCCTAAAACAGGCCCTAATCCAAAGTATGCAAGAATAATAGCGGTTAAAAGAGTAGTTACGTGCGCATCCAATACAGGAGATAATGAACGTTTATAACCATCTGTTACAGCAGCTGCATAGTTTTTACCTTTAGATAATTCTTCTTTAATACGCTCAAATATAATTACGTTGGTATCAACTGCCATACCAATGGTTAATACTAAACCTGCAATACCGGGAGCAGTTAAAGTAAATCCTAAAGCACTTAATACACCAATAGTGAATAATAAGTTTAGTATTAGAGCAATATTAGCTACCCAGCCTCCTGTATTAAAGTATAATAACATCAATGCAAAAATCACAATAAAGGAAATAGCAAATGACATCATACCTCCTTTTACAGATTCTTTACCCAATGTTGGTCCAACTTGCTGCTCTTGAACAATCTTAGCAGGTGCTGGTAACTTTCCACTTTCTAAAATTTCAGCTAAATCTTTAGCTTCCTTTATTGAATAATTACCACTTATTTGTGAGTTCCCTGTTGTAATTGGGTCATTCACATTCGGTGCTGAGTAAACTGTGTTGTCTAAAACAATTGCAATTGGTTTGCCTACGTTACGGGTAGTCATTCTAGCCCAAATATTAGCCCCAATTTTATCCATGTCCATTTTAATGGCAACTCTTCCTCTTTCGTCATAGTCTTGAGTTGCTCCGGAAATATGATCTCCTTCTAATTCAGCTTGACCGTTATCTAAGGTTTTAATAGCATAAAGCATTAAAATATCTCTAGATTTAGGATCATCAGAATCAACTTTCCCATACATAAATACCAAATTCGATGGGAACTTAGATTTAACAGATTCTAATCTAAGATAACTGTTCAATGTATTGGTATCTTTTGATTGAATATAACCAATAGAAGAAGGGAAAATATTTTTACCGTTTTCTGCTTTGTATGGCTGGGCAATTTGAACTAATCGTAAAATAGGATTAATATTTTGTTTGTTCTTGCCTGTATCTACTTTATTGGATGAAGCAGTAGCCCCTATATTAGATAAAGTTGCAGTTTTGGTAGTATCTGCTTTCGTGTTATTGTCAACAGTCGGAGATTGTTTAGTTGTATCAGCTGCAACAACCGTTTTCTCCATTGTTCCATTTAAATAATCTTGAACAGATTTATCAGCAGCAACTAAGCCATCTTGAATATCTTTACTTTCTAATGTATATACATCAAAAAATTGAAGATTGGCTGTAGACTGCAAATAAGCTCTTACTCTTTCTTTATCATTAACACCTGCTAATTCGATACTAATTATGCCTTTAGCAGGGTCTGGGTTGATATTTGGAGAAGCAACACCAAAACGGTCAATTCTGCTTCTTAAAATACGGTAAGTATTATTAAAAGCGGCTGTTCCTTGCTCTCTTAAGTAGTTGGTTACCAAGTC
Organism: Sphingobacteriia bacterium; assembly: GCA_947460365.1. Taxonomy (GTDB): domain Bacteria; phylum Bacteroidota; class Bacteroidia; order Chitinophagales; family Chitinophagaceae; genus Sediminibacterium. Next base: position 11,713 of record CANHJH010000038.1, read on the forward strand.
ATTACTTGCGTCAATCTTAAGCTTTCCATTACTTCTTCCAACAAAATAAGGAGCCAACTTTACATCCGCATTGATCTTTTTAAATTCATCAATGAATAATGTAATTAAGTCTGCGCCACTATTGGCTTTTCTTGCAACAGCATTATTTAATGCCTTGTTGAAGTTTGGATCCTTTGAGTAGTTGGCCAATGATTTAATTAAACCATCTAAACCAACTTCCATTGTTACGCTCATCCCACCTTGTAGGTCAAGACCAAGCATTAACTCTTTTTCCTTAGCATTGCGATAGGTTGTTAAACCCATAGCTAACTTAGTATCTTTAGTACTGTCTAACAGCCTTGATACCCGAGCTTTTTTTAACTCAGCTAGTGTATCGGCATAAGCAGCCTGCAATTCTTTATTGCCGGGGTATTTCTGCTCCGCAGTTGGATACGACTTCAACCATAGACTGGCTTTCTTTTCCATTTCAGATTCATGGCTTCTTACAAACCATGTAAATGATAACTGGTACAAACAAATTAACGTGAGTGCAATTGCAAAAAAACGCACTAAACCTTTCAGTTGCATATTAGTAACGGTTTACGAATTTTTAATCCCGATTTTTCAGGATGGCAAAGATAGGGGAATGACTTATAATTAGGGCATTTCATTATTCACCATCATTAAATATATAATAATTATAATATAATTATGTTTATTGAACAGTAACTAAAGTTACCTCAAAATATAGTGGTGAATTAGGCGCAATACTACCAGACCCTACACAGCTGTATGCTAGTGCTGATGGGATTACCAGCTTAATTTTACCCCCATTTTTAATTAGCGGTATACCTATTTTCCATCCTTCAATTACATTTGATAATGAAAAAGTAGCTGGTACATTACCCGAAGTTTCGTCAAATTTTGTTCCATTAAGGAGTTTTCCAATATAAAATGTTGATACTGTTGACGTTGTTTTGGGGTAGGAGCCGGTACCAGGTGAAACTATTTCATATAAAATTCCACTTGAATGTGTTTGGTAGTTTATATTATTTGCTGTACAAAATGCCACCATTTGTGCTTTCTCTGATTCTATTGTAGCTGGGGTACAGCCCGTATCAGCAGTTTTTCCACAGGATTGAACCATCATCGATATACCCAAAATTACAATTGCACCTAAAATATACCATTTTTTTCTCATTTGTATTGTCGTTTTTAATAAAGAGGAAATTTATTCTTAAATAGCTGCTTTACTTAGCAGAATTAATTGTAGATTTTTTACTGATGATTTCTAAATAACGTTGTTCTTGCGTTTCCCATTTGAATTGTCTGTATACAAATGCAATAAAAACAGCTATCAATATAATAGCTAAAAATAATATCAAGCCACTCATTTTACTGTATGCAACCATTGTGGCTCGCTGATACCAACCAGAATATATTGTTAAAATTACACATACGCCAATTGCAATACCAGAAGACAAACCTAACATAAAAGATTTAGTACTTTTTTTTTCTTTTTGGCTATTTTTTTGCCAATACACAACAAAATCTTCATCATTTAGTATCATTATTCAAAAATACTTTATGTTTTACAAATAAAATTTCATTTTTTTTGTATCATTGATCTTAATTAAATTTTAATATGCTATTAATTAAAAAGGACGGCATTTTCATATTTTGGATTTTGTTATTTGTTCATTGCGGATTAATCTTTCTGGGAAAAACAAATATTGCCAATTTTACCAAATTGTTGTTAATTCCTTTTTTAACCCTTCATCTTGCATTGAATGTATATAATTTGGGATCTAGGTTTATTAAAAAATTAATTTATACTGCTCTTACTGCTTCATTTATTGGAGATTTCTTATTGCTATTTAGTGGAAATACCTTTTTTGCAGCAGGTATGCTTTCTTTTATTGTTACCCATGTTTGCTATGCGTGGTTTTTTTTCAGAGCTGGCAAGTTCAAATGGAATAATTCTACCGAGTTTGTTATAGCAGCCGGTTTTCTGGGATTAATTTCTTTTCAATTACTGAATTTCATGAAATCACATATAGAGTCTTATTTATTAATTCCGTTAATTGTTTATGTCATCGCAATCTGTGTTATGGCTTCTGCAGCATCCAACTTATTTGGCCATAAAGTTCTTCGCGCATTAGCTGTGTCTTTTTTTATTCCTGGTTCTTTATTGTTTGTTTTGTCTGATTCAGTCCTAGCAATGAATAAATTTATTTATAAAGATGATTTCTTAAATGTTGTTGTTATGCTAAGTTATGGCTATGCACAATGTTTAATGGTTCAGGGATTTGTAAGATATCTGCGAGTTTAATAGTATGCAGATATGCTTTTAGTTTTGCTGATATGATCATAAAAGAAAGGTCTCCTGAATTATTTCAGGAGACCTTTCTTTTATGATTGAATTATATTAATAACCCATACCGCCCATATCATGACCACCACCTGGATGAGCAGGTGCTGATTCAGGCTTTGGTTTATCTGCTATTACACATTCTGTAGTTAATAACATTGCGGCAATAGAAGCTGCATTTTCTAAAGCAACTCTGGTTACTTTAGTTGGATCAATAACGCCTGCCTTAAATAAATTTTCATAAACTTCTGTACGGGCATTAAAACCAAAATCAGCTTTACCTTCTTTAATCTTTTGTACAACAATTGAACCTTCGATGCCACTATTGCTAACAATTTGTCGAAGTGGCTCTTCAATAGCTCTTTTTACGATTTGGATACCGGTAGTTTCGTCTTCATTAGCACCTTTTAATTTCTCTAAGGTTTGAACTGCGCGAATGTAAGCAACTCCACCACCTGGTACGATGCCTTCTTCAACAGCAGCTCTGGTAGCATGTAAAGCATCATCAACACGATCTTTCTTCTCCTTCATTTCTACTTCTGTAGCAGCACCAACATACAATACTGCAACACCACCACTTAATTTAGCTAAACGCTCCTGTAATTTTTCGCGGTCGTAGTCTGATGTTGTATTTTCAACTTGAGCTTTAATTTGATTAACTCTTGCAACAATATCAGCTTTCTTACCCTTTCCTCCAACAACGATGGTGTTGTCTTTGTCTATGGTAACGGTAGTTGCTTGTCCAAGATAAGTTAAATCAGCATTTTCTAATTTAAATCCTTGCTCTTCACTAATTACAGTTCCGGCAGTTAAAATTGCAATATCAGTTAACATTTCTTTACGACGATCTCCAAATCCAGGTGCTTTAACAGCAGCAACTTTAATAGTGCCACGTAATTTATTTACTACTAATGTAGCTAATGCTTCACCTTCTAAATCTTCAGCTATAATAACTAACGGACGACTAGTTTGTGCAACTTTCTCCAAAATATGAAGAATGTCTTTCATGGCACTAATCTTTTTGTCGTATATTAATATGTAAGGATTTTGCAACTCAGCTTCCATTTTTTCACTGTTGGTTACAAAGTAAGGTGAAATATAACCGCGGTCGAATTGCATACCTTCCACTACGTCAACAGTAGTATCAGTACCTTTAGCTTCTTCTACGGTAATAACGCCTTCTTTACCTACTTTAGACATTGCAGTGGCAATTAACTTTCCAATTTCGCTATCACTGTTCGCAGAAATGGTTGCTACCTGCTCTATTTTCTTGCTATCGTTTCCAATTGTTTGTGATTGAGCTCTAAGGTTTTCGATGATTTTAACAACTGCTTTGTCAATACCGCGCTTCAAATCCATAGGATTTGCACCAGCCGCAACATTTCGTAACCCTTCGCTGATGATTGCCTGAGCTAATACAGTAGCGGTAGTTGTTCCATCCCCAGCAATATCAGCTGTTTTAGAAGCAACTTCTTTAACCATTTGTGCACCCATATTTTCAATGGCATCATCTAATTCAATTTCTTTAGCAACTGAAACACCATCTTTGGTAACCTGTGGTGCACCAAACTTTTTCTCAATTACTACATTACGGCCTTTAGGTCCTAATGTAACTTTAACAGCGTTGGCTAATGTATCAACGCCTTTTTTCATTTTATTTCTAGCTTCTATATCAAAAAATATTTGCTTAGCCATATTAATATTTAATTTACTATTTGGTTAAAAAATTAATTTAAATAATCGCCAAAAGATCACTCTCTCTCATGATTAATAAATCTTCTCCTTCAATTTGAACTTCTGTTCCGGCATATTTACCGTATAATACAGTATCACCAACTTTTACAGTCATTGGTTCATCTGTTTTTCCTTTTCCGGCAGCAACAATAACACCACGTTGTGGCTTTTCTTTTGCAGTATCAGGAATAATAATTCCACCGGCTGTTTTTTCTTCAGCAGCAGCAGGCTTAACAAGAACTCTGTCATGCAGAGGAGTAACGTTGATTTTCTTAGCCATACGTTATTAAATTTAATTAATTAATGTAATTTTTCAAATCAACTCGATAATTATGCCAAATGATGTAATAAGTCATTTTAACAGTTTAATAGCTTGAATTTTAGTTATAAACCAAAATGATGACATATAAATCATACTTATTAAAAAAATATATGCCAAATTTACATTTAACAAATTTACATTTATTTAAATCCTTACATTTGCACTCCTCAAAAAAAGTTCTTGTTTAATGATCAGCAGAAGAAATATTCGTGTTAAAGTGATGCAGTTACTCTATATGA
>CANHJH010000039.1 GCA_947460365.1 Sphingobacteriia bacterium
CAATGGCAGCCACGAGTTAATGCTTCGTTATGAGTTCAGCCGTAACCGTATTTATAAATCTACCAGATTCTTTTAAAACAGCAACATGAACAAGATTATAGTAATGATATTATTGTGTTTGCCTTTTATTGGTAATGCACAAAAGCAAAAGCGAAACAGAGGAGGCGGCAGCGATTCTGCGATTGTAGTAGCGAAGCGCGAGTTTGGTAATATGCGTTACGCTTATGCAATCCCTTTTTATAAAAGATATCTGTCTCGCCACAGTGATGATATTGAGTCGTTAAAAGATTTAGGCTACTGTTATAAGATTAACAACCAATACGACAGTGCCATCTATTTTTATGAGCGTGCAGCACAGTTAGGCGGTGTTACCGATAACGTATTGGCCGAGTTGTATGGCAATATGGGTATGTACAATAAGGCAGTAAAAGCTTATGATAGCTTGCTTAGAAGCAGTGATTTAGATACCAGTAGTAATAAATATAAGTTGTATAAAACTCGTCAAAGGGGCTTTTACAATCATACCGTGTACTATCAAGATACGGTAGATTACAAGTTGTATTACTTAAAAGTAAATACGCCGATGAGTGAGTTTAGTCCGGCGGTATTAGACAGTGGATTTGTATTTGAGTCGAACCGCGGACATAGAGCAAGAAGAAAAACGGAGTTTGCGTGGGACGCAAAACCCTTTAGCCAGTTGTATTTTCAGCCGACTAAACAAAACTTACGTATCAATGAGTTACAAGATAATTTGTGGTCAGATAAAAAGATCAGAAGAAGCATATCAGATTACACGTTAACAACAGTTAATGACAACAATATTTTTACACCCCGTTTTGATTTTAAAAAGTATACATACAAGGAGCAAATAGATGTTCCATTGTTGGATCATAGCTTTGGTATGCGGGGCAACTATGGTTCGATTAGTTTTACGAAAGATGGCAAGGAAGCCTATTTTACGAAGAACCAAAAAGTGAAGAAGGGGGTGAGTGAGTTAGAGATATGGAATGCGAAAAGAAGTGGGAAGAATGATTGGAGTAAGTTTAAGAAGTTGAACATTAATGAGAAAGGCAATTCAATTTTTCATCCTGCGATCAGTGATGATGGAAATCGATTATATTTTGCTGCGGAGCAAGCTGGCGGCTATGGTGGAACGGATATATACTATGCAGAAAAATTATCGGATGGCAAGTGGGGTGCACCCATAAATGCAGGTGAAACCATTAACACTGCCGGTAACGAATTATTCCCTACATTTTATGAAGGCGTATTGTACTTTAGTTCCAATGGCCATGGCGGTTTAGGCGGGTTAGATGTATTCAGGTATTTACCGAATGAAAATGTTGTAGAGAATGTAGGTGCCCCGATCAATAGTACAAAAGATGATTTAGGCTACAGCAGAAGAGGCGAGGGCGGTTATGTAAGTTCTAACCGTTATGGTAGTGACGATATATTTGAGTATGAGTATGCGGCAAAACGAGTAAAAGTTTATGGAAAAACAGTTAAAAATAGAGCCATAAGAGAAGGTGCAAGAGTAAAGCTGTACAACATCGACAAGAACAGGGTTACAGATAGTACGGTTTCAGATGTTACAGGAGCGTTTCAATTAAAAGGGAAACCCAATAGTCGTTATAAATTAACGATTAATGACGGGGTTGAACCGGAGATGGTAAAAGATATTGTTACCGGAAATGTAGATACGGATTTAGGCGAGACAGAAGTTACACCTTTGCCAATGATAGACAAGGTTGTAGAAGAACCCGAAGAAGAGGTGGTGATTAATAAGAGAGAAGTGGCGGTAGGGGACGCTAAAAAATTTGTAGTGTACTATAACTTAGATAAATCTTATTTGAGTGAGAACGACAAAGTTGTGTTGAATGAGTTGGTAACGCAGTTAAAGAAGAAAAAGGAATTAAATGCGGTAATCGGATCGTTTACGGATTGTTCGATGGATATGGATTACAACATTAAATTATCTAACCGTCGTTCTGCAGCGGTCACAACGTACTTAAAAGAGATGGGAGTCGCAGCGGGACGAATAATAGAAAGCCATTATGGTAAGAGCTATTTAGTGCAACAGTGTGAGGAAAATAAGTATGATGTTAAAGAGCAGTTGGCTAATAGAAGATCGGAGATTTATGTAACAGAGAATAAGAAGAAGAGTTGGGACGCGTTGAGTAAGGAGTATGCAAATCCTCCAACAGTATACTCCAAAGACATCGAGAACCGTGAACCCATGTCTACACCAAGAAAAGATGGTCGCGGTAAAGCAAGAGATATCCGAGGAGGAAGGAATGCAACAGGTCAGACCGATGTAACATTGAATGATAATAATACCCAAACGCAAAGCGACAACGAAAGTGTAGTAACAGAAAAAAGCAATAAGGGTAGCCGTCAGTCACAATCGATGATGGATGGCGATACAATCGTGTTTGTGATATACTTTAACATGGATCAGTACGACTTAGGTAATTCCTTTGGCACTTTACTAGGATTAAAGGATTTAATGAAGACCTTCTCTGATTATCAATGTATCTTATCTGGACATACCGATAATGAAGGAAGCGCATCGTATGATCAAAAGTTATCTGAGCGTCGTGCCAATACGGTGAAGAATTATTTCATCAGTTATAACATCAATCCCGCTCGTTTAAAGTCTATTGGTTATGGTAGTCGCAAACCGGCAACCAAATCGGATGCCGAAGTAGTAGAAGGTTGGAAGAACAGAAGAGTGGAAGTGAGGTTGTACAGATAGCAATTGATAATTGATAATTGATAATGGATAGTTGATTAGAAATTTAATTGTCAATTATCAATTATCAATTAAAAAAAGTCATTAATAGCTGAAGGTGGTATCCTGAAGTTTTGATGACTATATTTATTCCTAAATAACAAAAAATGGGATTATAGTATAGATTGAATTTTCCTTTAATTGTTTGTATTATTTTGAATGTGCAAATTAATATCTAAATTCGTTTTGTTTTAGAATTTTTTGCATAATTAAGTTATTTATGAATTATATTAATAATGATATATCAGCTAATTAATGTGGAAATGCCACACCGATTACTTAAGCATTTTATAAAAGTTGTGATTGGTGGCGGAGGGTTAAATAAATTATAATATGTTCTCTACTTTTACTACGATTATCAGTACTTTGGGTATAATCACTTCTATTATATTACTTAACCGGCAGATTAATGATTCAGTTCAACAACGAGTACTCTCGTCGGTAATATTTTGCTTCTCTTTGCTTTCTTTGACGTTTAATTTGATCTATACCAGATTCTTTTATCATTTTCCTCATCTTTGGAGATTACCTGTTTTTTTCTCCTTATCGATGATGCCTCTGTCTTATCTATATGTCAGGTCTGTTTTCGAACAACAATTCAGGCTTCGAAAACTGGATTATTGGTTTTTTCTTCCGGCTTTCTTGTATACATTAACTTTTCTTCAATTCTATATCTTGTCTGCAGATGAAAAGAGAGTGATTATTGCAAAATTATTAGAAAAAAAAGAATTAATCTCTTTGGAGATTGATGGGACATTGCCTAGGGGAATTGGAATTATCTTTAGAGCATTTTGGGGGTTGAGTTTCAGTGTTGCCCAGTTTCAGCTGATCAGTAAGTGGTCACCAAAGGTACTCAAAGGTGAAACTAATGAATCACATAACGATTATATCACCAAATGGCTCAATTATTTTACCTGGGTTATGTTCATCTCCTGGTTATTGTTTCTGGTTTTACAGACAATGCAGGTTTTGTTTCCCATTAATTTATATGTTCCTATAGCTATAATTATGTCGGTCCCTGTAATTTTTATTTCATCTTACTTACTATTAAAACCTTATATATTATATGGAATTAATGGCATTGTAGTAAAGTATTCTTCTGCTTCATTAAGTGAAGGCCAATCAGGTCAAGTAGTATCTAATGAAAATAATGACGGCACTTCACTAACTGAAGCAGAAGTGATTCAGTTAAGAGACAAGATTGAAAACTATTTTCTAGAGCAAAAGCCTTATTTAAAAATGGGTTATAAAATAAAAGATCTCTCTCTTGAATTAAAAGTTCCTGTTTATATACTTTCTGCTTTTATAAACCAGAAGTACAGTAAAAATTTTAAAGAGTTGATTAATGATTACAGAATAAATTATGCTATTGAGTTGTTGAATGCTTCTGCTACTCACCGTGAGTATACTATTGAGGGAATTGCTAAATTGATCGGTTATGGCTCTAGAAATTCCTTCATAGCTGCAATCAAAAAAAGAACCGGTAAAACGCCTTCCGAATTCATTTCGGGTATAGCTCAAAATTCATGATTTTCTCTGATCAACTTGATACTTTGTTATTTTTCATCCTAACTATTGCCCAATAAATAAAAAATTGCAGTTTTAGTGCAAACTTGGTGTCATCTGTGCAAAGTTCATTCGATCTATTTTCTCGTTTAAGAATACTTTGCAACCCTATTTATTTGCTGAATTTAAAAGTATAAAGCAATCTCAACCAGCTGGTCTGACTTGCTTGTAACTTTTATTGCCTAATATCAGCTAACACTGATATTAGGAAGTGCCTAAGTTGCCAATTTGAATCACAAATGACAAATTTTAGTGGTTAAATGCTTGCTTAAGTGGTTGGTGACTAAGGATTTCTGTTGGAAGAGTAGCATGTTGGGGATAAAGGTCTTATGGCAGTAATTAAAAAATAACCAGGGTTATTGTATTGCTGATGATTGACCCACCTAAATACCTCTTGAAGCAGATCGGTAAAATACTTATTGATAAATATTTATATAAAAAAAATCATATTCTATCCAAAACTGAAAGTAATGCGCATTATTTTATCTACTATTTTATTTTGTTTATTATTTGGTGATGTTCAGGCTCAAATTACTAATTTGAATTACAAATGGCAAACGGGTAATACCTATACTGCTATTACGGGAGGCACTGGTTTAATTGCGGGAGGTAATACCACTGCGGGAGCAGCATCTGCAGTAACCAATATTGGATTTACGTTTAAATACCAAGGGATTAATTATACGCAGTTTTCTGCCAATGCAGCGGGTTTAATAAAGCTGGGTAGTGTAGCAGTAACGACAGAGTCAACTAACAATACAGGATCTACTACCAATACGCCCAAAATTTTTGCCATATGGGATGGATTTTATGCAGGTTCTGCCGCTAGTGGTGGCGGAGTTTCTTATGTGTTAACGGGCTCAGCTCCCAATAGGGTTTTAACGGTTCAGTGGAATTTGTCTTATTCGTCGGGTGGAGCTACAGCCTATAATTTTCAGGTTAAATTGTATGAAACAACTAATAAGATTGAGTTTGTGTATGGTACTTCAAGCGCTGCATTATTAAGTGCATCAATAGGTTTGGGTGGTGTTAGTGCAGCAACGGAATACATGTATGTGGCGTCGAATGGAGATATAGCCAGTGTTTATGGATATTACGATAATCAAACAGTATGGCCGGGTAATGGGAAAATTTATTCATTTACCCCAACAAGTATTACCAGAAAACCCTCTGGTTCTTTTGCCGATCCTATGTTTTGGATAAAGGCAGACACATCGTCTGCAAAAAATATTACGTACACTACCATGAATGTACCTGCGGGCAGTAGAACAGCATCGGGGTATTGGGCTAGTTGGACACCCGCTAGCTCAGTACTAACTTCTACATTAGGTTGGATATCCGATATTACCAATGGTACTAATACAAATTCCGCGGTATCTAATGGTAATACAGCGGTAGCACCATCGGGTTGGTTGCAATTAGACATGGGGTCAGTTAAAACAATAGATGGGGTAGTTACCACGGGTTCTAGCTCGGCATACTGGTGTCCGGATTATACTGTAACGGTTTCAACAGATGGTACTAACTGGACATCTGTAGGATTAATGGATGGTAATTTTGATGGTTTGAGTTATAAATATACCGATTTTCCTACAGCCCAAACTTGCCGTTATGTTCGGTTTTACCCCGGTGCTGGTGGCGGTGGAACCTGGCGTGCGATGCGTGTAGATTTGTATACTAAATCAGCTGCCACAACAGCCGATGGCACCAAAATTAATAACTGGTTAGACCAGAGTGGTAATAGAACAGTGGCGCAACAGCCATTGGTTGCCGACCAAGCAACCTATAAGGTAAATCAGCTGAACTTTAATCCTGCCTTACAATTTGTAAATACCGGAAACGCTGCCACTAGTTCTTGGTACGATATCCCCTCGTTTTATGCTATTAAAAATGCATATTGGGTAGCACAAGATTATACCGCTGCGGGTGGTTCCTACAATCACATCATGTTTTCAGGCGGTGGTGGAACATACCATGGAGGAAATACAGGTACATTTAACGTAAATATAGATGGTATTTGGAGAAAGGATGGAGCTGCCTCTACGGGTGGTGGATCTTATAATTTTGGTGCAGTAAATGTAGGTCGCCAAAATTTAGTGACTTCACAATATACAACTACGCCTGCAACGGGTATTACAATGGGGTATCAAACCAATAACATAACCACAGCTCGCCAGTGGAATGGGCCAATTGGAGAAATGATATTGTTTAAAAACAACCCAACAGCGGATCAGCTGAATGAAATTGAGACCTACTTAGCCATTAAGTTTGGTATTAGTAAATCTACCTGGTATTTTGCTGCAACGGATTCTTTGGGAGTAGGAACCACCAATGTATTTGCTTATTCATCCAACACGCCCTACATCAATAATATTTTTGGTATAGGCCGAAACGATAAGTGGGGCTTGCACCAACGTCAGGCTAAGTCTGCCAATACTTTCGATTTACTTTGGGTAGGTAACAACAACCTCATCAATACTACAGTAGGTAATGATGCATCAGCTGGTAATGATATTGCCAATGATACCAGTTATTTAATGATGGGAGACGACAATCTTTCATTAGAATGGTATAGAAGTGCCCCTATTATTGGGAAACAAATGGTGGTAAGAACCTGGAAAATTCAAAAAACAGGCACCATTGGATCGGTGAAATTAAGTTTTGCTGATTTCACAAGTACTGCACCAATAAAACTGCCGGCTATTGCATCTGGACAGGTAGCTTCTGTAATTATATCAGCCAACAATAATTTTGCTGATGGGTTAGACAGGATAGTTGACCTTACTTATAATGCCACCACCAAAAGGTGGGAGGGGAATGTAGATTTTGCTGCCAACGAGTTGTACTTTACGGTAGCTACAACCCTACCAACAGTTCCTGGTTGTGTGGCAGGTGTAAGAGGTTGGTGGAATTCTAATGTGGGTACTGCTGCCAATAATGCGACGGTGGCTACTTTGTTGGATAAAGTGGGCACCAATAATTTTTTGCAAGCAACTGTTGCCAACCAGGCCATCTATAAAACCAACCAAATTAACTTCAATCCTTCATTGGTATTTAATGGAACCAGCCATTGGTACAATGCTACTACGCAAGTGGGTAATGCTAAGTCAATTTTTATGTTGGCCAAGTACAATACAGTCCCTTCGGATTATAAACATGTATTGTATGGTGGGCAAGGCGGAAATGCAGTAGGGACCTACTATATGCATGGTGGAAATAATGGAGCATTGCATTGGACGGGCGCTAGCATGATTAATGATGCCAATGGCGGCTGGCGGATGGATGGAGTTACGGCTACGGATGCTACTTTGTGGAGATATCCGGTTGCCAGCAGTATTGGATTTTTGGCACAACCTGCACAACCGGATTTAGTGGTGTGGAATAACTCCGGGTTAAACATCAACTTTGGAACAATATCTTATCAAGCTTGTTGTAATGCTCGTTACTGGCAAGGGCCTATTCCGGAGATAGCTTACTACGACAGAAAATTATCAGACGGAGAGTTGAATAAAGTAGAAACATATTTTGCGGTTAAATATGGTATAACGCTTGGCACGCCTGCATCAAACAATACCTTGTACACACTGGGCGATAGTACCGTTATATGGTCTGGGTCTACTAACACAGGGTACAACAACAATATTATTGCTATTGGTAGAGATGATTGCCAGGGCTTGCACCAGCGCCAATCAAAGTCAGAAAACAATGCCGGCTTGTTAATGGTGGGCAACAATAATATAATAGATACTACCAATGGGAATAGTAGCACAGCGGGTAACAATATTGGCGCTGATAAAAGTTTTATGGTGTTGGGCGACAATGGTCTTACACCTGCTTGGACAGGCACTGGAGCCCCTGCGGGGAAGTATACCATTTTAAATAAAGTTTGGAGAGTACAAGAAACCGGAACCATTGGTTCTGTTAAATTGAGTTTTTATACAGCAAAGTCGGGTACACCATCTGCTATACCTGGATTGGCTTCTGCGAGGTTTAATGCGTATATTATTGTGAGTGACAACAATGTATTTACCGATGCGAGTGATGTGATGACTCCCATGACTTTTGATGGTAAAAACTGGAGTGTAAATGTAGATTTAACCAATGGGCAATATTTTACCGTTGTTAAATATTATGAAGGGCCGGGCGGAGTAGCTGCACAACCCAAATTATGGTACAAGGCAGATATGCCGGGCACTACCCCAACAACTACATGGGTAGACCAATCGGGTAATGCGGCCGATTTGGCAGCGGTAACGGGCACTGCTGCAACAGCTAGTTCCTTTTCTAACCCTGCTACTACCAGTGTTGCCACCAGCCGGTTGAACTTTAATCCTACCTATACGTACGATGGTACCAAATCATTTGCGCTAGCCAATTACCCAATTGGCAATAACAACTGGGAGCATTTTTTTGTAAGTAAAGTAACAGGTACCGATAGAGGTCTTTACAATAATGCTACTACCCTTAGCTCTCCAAACGACAGAACGGTTTATTATTATACCGGTAGCAGTCAAATAGGTGTTTTTGTAGATAATTCATCTGCCAACCAAAGCAATATTATTACTACAGCCCCTAGTCTTAACAATAGATGGAACTTATTAAATGGGTATCGAGACCTTGCATTGGCAAGTAATAATACCAGCATGAATTTGTATTTAAACAATACCAATGGAAATACCTATTCTGCAAATGCGCAATTGACTTATGCCGACCCTACCGATTATATTTCTTTAGGGGTGCAAAGATATGCAGCGGCCAACTACAACTACTTTTTAGGAAATATCGCAGAAGCGATTGTATATGATGCAAAAGTTACTACAGAAGCAGATCGTCAAAAAATACGCAGTTATTTAGCGGTAAAATATGGGGTTACACTGAATCATAAATATTATAGTGCCAATAATTCCGTTATTTGGGATACTGCAATTAATAAAGGGTACAATAGCAATATATTTGGTATTGGACGCGATGATGTGCAGGAGTTGCACCAGCGCCAATCGCGCGCTATGAATGATGCCGGTTTGTTGATGATCGGCAACAATAATATCATTGATACCACCAAGGGAAATGACAGTACGGCAGGTAATAATATTACCATGGATAGTTCATTTTTATTGATAGGAGATAATGGTGTAGCTGCTAAATGGAGTGCTACGGGTGCACCTGCTGGTCAATATTCTATTTTAAACAGAATTTGGAAGGTACAAGAAACTGGTACAATAGGCTCGGTTAAACTGAGTTTTTACAGTGGTAAAGCGGGCATGCCGTCTTTTGTTCCAAATGCAGCTGCAGCTGATGTAAAACTCACCTTGTATGTAAGTCCGGATGCGGTATTTAATGACAACAACAACACAACATATAATTTAACCTTTGATGGTAAATATTGGAATGCCAATGTAGATTTAACGAATGCGCAGTATTTTACATTGGTAAAAGATTTAGATGGTCCGGGATGTATAGAAGCAGGGCCTGTGATGTGGTTTAAGGCCAATGTACCCGGCGCTAAACCCACCACCATGTGGGAAGACCAATCGGGTAATGCGGGTGATGTAACTGCATCAGTAGCATTTACCAATCCTACTTTAACTAGTGCAAAAGCCAATTGGGTAAACTACAACCCTAGCTATAGCTTTAACGGAACGAGTCAGTATTTTTCTAATAGTGCCTATTTATTTAATAATTTATCGCAAGAGCATTATGCGGTAACATTACCTACTTCTTCAAGTACTTATACCAATATCATTGGATTAGGCAATTTGGCGAGTACGGTTAACGCTACTGAGTTTAGGACTAATTCTGGTAAACCCGAGTTTGGTATTGGACCTACCTGGGGTGCAGTTACTTTTGCAAGCTCAGTGGTGAACAATTGGTCTTTAATTCATGCTGGTCGTGATTTTTCGGTGACTACCAATAATGGATTTATACAAACCAATGGTACGCAGTCTACGGTGGTTAATACAATTACAGCCAACCCATCTCCTGTATTTGATTATTTAAATATTGGCGCAAGGCGTTATAGTGCAGGTCCAGGCAATGACCAATTTTTTGCTGGAAATATTGCAGAAGTGCTTTCTTACGACCAAGTATTAACAGCTGCGCAACGAAATAGAGTGCGGACTTATTTAGCCCTTAAATATGGTATTACACTGAACCACGATTATGTGAATGGTAAGGGAACTACTATTTATAGTTTAACTACCAATGCAGGGTATACCAACAATATTTTTGGGATCGGAAGAGAAGATTGTCAGGCCTTGCACCAGCGCCAGTCAAAATCAATAAATGCTGCGGGCATTATGTCGATTGGTAATAACAATATCATTGATACAACAAATGGCAACAGTGCAAGTACTGGTAATGATATTAGTGCCGATACCAGTTTTATGGTGGTGGGCGATAATGGGCAAGCATTAACCTGGTTGTCTAATTGTACCAGTGCAGGGCCGGGTGCATTGTTGAAAAGAGTATGGAAAGTACAGGAAACAGGTAATGTGGGTTCGGTGAAATTGATGTTTAATACTACGGCAACACCGGGATCTACATCATCCTTGCCATTGGCATATGCAACGGGACAAGTAGTGAGTTTAGTGATGTCAAATGATACCATCTTTAATGCATCTGATGTAACTGTTCAGATGACGTATGACGCTACCAACAAAACTTATTGGGCAAATGCTGATTTAACCAACGGTCAATATTATACTGTTGCGTTAAATTTAACTGCACCGGGTGGTGTAACCGATGGCATACAACATTGGTTGAAGGCAGATAATGCAGCAATTGTATTAGCAAATGGTGCTACCATGGCCAACTGGCCAGATGCATCGAGCTATCAAAGAACGGTGAATAAAATGGCAGGTACACCGATCTTCCAAAACAACGCACTCAACTTTAATCCTTCGGTATTTTACAATGGCTCCAGTGCATTTGGTAAAGACCTCAATAATGTAAATTATACATTTCCAACAGCATTCACTGCCGGAGAAGTATTTGGGGTACTTAAGAATACAAATACAGGGGTAAATAGTAGCTTCCCTTGGGATTATGGTGCAGGATCAAGAAATAATCATTTTGTTTGGAGTGATGGAAATATTTATGACGCATTTGGACACAATGATCGATTCGGGTATACTTCAACTACTGGTGGTATAGTAGATGCCAAATCAGGGGTGTCTAATGTAATCAATAAATTTAGTGTTACAGACTGGTCGTTGTACAATGTATATAGTGCAACCAATAACTGGGGTATTAATAGAAATGCCTTGCCTGTTGCATCTTCTACCACCAATACGGTAGATTTTACATTGTTATCGAATGGAGTAACAATTGGTGGAGAAGGAACTTTTTACTTCAACGGGTACAATCCGGAGATTTTATTGTACAACAGGGTATTAAGCGCTGCAGAGCGCCAACGGGTGAATACTTATTTTGCCATTAAGTATGGCTTAACATTGGCTACAGATTATTTAGGTACTGATGGTACTACAAAGTGGTGGAGTTTAACTACCAATGCCAACTACAATAACAATATTTTTGGGATAGGCCGTGCCGACTGCCAAGGCTTACACCAACGCCAGTCTAAATCGTTTAATACTACCGGTTTGTTGATGATTGGTAATAATAATAAAATTGATACTACTGTTGGTAATGCAAGTACAGTGGGCAACAATATTACTACCGATAATAGTTTGATGTTGGTGGGAGATAATGGCGCGGTACCTGCATGGACCACTACTGGGGCTCCATCTGGTTCGCAGTATGTGGTGCTTAGTAGAACATGGAAAGTACAAGAAACGGGAACAATCGATTCGGTGAAGTTGAGTTTTTATACAGTTAATTCTAATACGGCAACGTATTTGCCTAATGCTGCAAATTCAAGAATTAAAATGTATTTGTATGTGAGTGCGGATACTATTTTTAATGATAATAATAATACGATTTATCCAATTACATTTGACGGTAAAAATTGGAATGTAAACGTAAACCTTACTAATGGCCAGTATTTTACCTTAGTAAGAGATTTGGATGGCCCTGGTGGTATTACTACGGGTCCGGTAATGTGGTACAAAGCGAATGTGCCGGGTACTGCACCAACAGCAACATGGGAAGACCAGTCAGGTAATGCAATCGACGCAAGCAAAACAACTGCGTCTGCAACATTTGTAAATCCATTGCCAACAAGTTCATCAGCCAATTGGGTAAACTACAATCCCAGCTATAATTTTAATGGAACCAACCAAGTTTTTCAATCAACCAATAAAACTTTCTTCAACCAATCGTATGAAAAGTTTGCGGTGGTATTGCCACAAACAAATACGGGGGGTATAAATGCATTCTCTTTGGGTACATGGGCATCTACTATCAACTCTATTACTATGTACTATAGTGGAGGTGGTCCCAATATTCAATTGTCTTCAGTAGCCTTGGGAGCAGTAGGGATTAATCCTTCGCTTGTACCTGGTTTTAATGTATGGCAGCTTGGTCAAGGCGGAAGAGATTTAACGGCTTCAGGTAACAATGTATTTGTAAACTCTTATTATGGCAATGGATTAAGCGGAACAGCTACCAGTGCCAATTCAGGCAGAAATGAATTACTGGATGAAGCGAATATAGGAGCATTAAGAACATCAGCTGTTGATGGCAATTTCTTCAAGGGGAATATTGCTGAGCTGATCTATTACGACAAAGCGTTGAGTGCCACAGATAGGAACAGAGTAAGGTCTTATTTGGCCATAAAATATGGTATCACCTTGCCACATAATTATGTAAATGCCAATGGCAATCCGGTATATAATTTCACCACCAATGTAGGGTATTTAAACAATATCATCGGTATTGCAAAAGATACCATACAGTGGTTACACCAACGCCAGTCTAAATCGGTAAATACAACAGGACTTTTGGCGATAGGGAATAATAATATTATAGATACAACCAATGGCAACAGTACTATTGCGGGTAATGATATAGCAGTAGATACCAGTTATATGGTAGTGGGTGATAATGGGTTAACTCCAAAATTCAGCAGTACAGGTGCACCAGTTGGGCAATATTCTATTTTAAATAGAATATGGAAAGTACAAGAAACAGGTACAATAGATTCGGTTAAATTGAGCTTTTACAGTGGAAAATCAAAAACGGTAACTTACTTACCCAATGCTACCAGTAATGAGTCGAAATTTTATTTATTAACCAGTCCAAACCCTGTATTCAATGATGCCGACAATAGCGCACTAATACCACTTACTTTTGATGGTGTAAACTGGAATGTAAATATAAATTTAGTAAGTGGTCAGTATTTTACAATTGTAAGAGATTTAGATGGGCCAGGTTGTATAGATGCAGGACCGGTATTGTGGTTCAGAGCCAATACCCCAGGTGCTAATCCTACCAATACTTGGGAAGACTATAGTGGTAATGTGGCCGATGCGGTAGCTCCTTCAGGGGTAACATTTTCGTCTCCAAAAACAGCTGCTAACTTGGTAAACTTTAATCCTAGTTATAGCTTTAATGGCACTACACAATATTTTAGTAATCCAAATTTTACATTCGCTAATCAGAGCCAAGAACACTTTGCGGTTTCATTACCATTAAATAATGCCAGCGGAGATAAAAATGTAATTGGTTTCGGAACTGCTGTTAATACATCAACATTAGAATTCAGAACTACATCTGCGAAGCCATTGTTTGGTTCATGGAATGTAGCCGCTAATCTATGGCAACCTGTTACTACGGTAAATACCACCACTGGTTATTGGCAAATGTGGCAGGCATATAGAAACAGTAGTTTAGCCACTAATAATGCGGTTATTAATTATTACAGTGCCAACAATAGTGCATTAGAAACTGTTACAGGAACTTACAATACTTCTTTTGCTGCAGATGCATTTAACATTGGTGCTAGAAGAAATCAAACAACAAACGATTTTTTATGGAATGGTAATATAGCAGAAGTGGTGACCTATGACCAAGTATTAACCGATATTCAACGCAAAAAAGTTAGAACATATTTAGCCGTAAAATATGGCTTAACCCTCGATCACGATTACATCAATGGTAAGGGAGATACTATTTGGTACAGAACAACAAACACAGGTTACAACAATAATATTTTTGGTATTGGCCGGGAGGATTGTCAGTTAATTCACCAACGCCAGTCTACCACTACCAATGCAGCTAATCGTTTCCTCACAATTGGTAATAAAGGAATTATTGGAACAATCAATGATACGATTACTAAAAATGATATTGGCACAGATAAAGTGTATTTGATGATGGGTGATAATGGTGGACGCATTGCCTTTAATAGTGCAGATACATTTGATTATGCTGTTTTAGACAGAAAATGGAAAGTAAATAATACAGGCATTGCCGATACGGTAAAATTTGCTATACCTGCTTTTGGCAACAGTTCAGTGAATGCCCTGCCAAATTTTGCAGATGCTAATTTACAAAGTAATACATTGTACATGGCGGTGGATGATGATGGAAACTTTACCAATGGTGGTACTGTTTACTATCCGATGACGTTAACGGGTTCAGGAGCAACAGCCACGTACGAAACTAATGCCGTTGTGGCCAATAATCAATATGTGTCGTTTGCAGTAAAGAAAAATCCGTTGGATAGTGATGGAGATGGCGTGTTGGATGTAGATGATATTGATAAAGAAAACGATGGTGTGCCCGATTATTTGGAGATGAATGCTAAAAGTCCGCTATTTACAATAACCACCAATACTACATCGGGATTGATAGCTGGGTATGCTTTGCAGTTGCCAGATTCTATTAAATACAGTATGCAGCTAAGTGGTACTGCTACCTATGGCGGAGGTTCGAATGCCGATCCGGGTAATGGGTTGCATTTTGTAGTGAACACTACCTCAACCACCAAACAGCCCTTCACCCTCAACTTTAATTTATCAGCAACAAAAGGGGTAGAATCGTTATTCACACCGGCTATCAATACGGTAGAATTTGGACCCAATGTGCCTTTCAACTCACCGGCAGGGACAACAAATTCCAATGATCCACAAACCATTGTTTTAAAATGGAATACAATTGCTTATGGTGTAGTACACGATCCATTGAATGAATTAAGTTCTCATGCAACAGGCGATATTGTATTAACAGGTGACACACTGAAGCAGCCTTCTGCTTTAACGGTGGCAAATGCCAAGTGGAAAATAATCTTCTATTTAAAAAGTACGCCTACTCCATTTAATTTCACTGCAACGGTTACCCCAATCAATGCAAGTGCAATGAATGTGGAGTATTATGGGGTTAATATTAAATCATATAGCGCATTAGATACAGACGGTGATGGAGTGCCTAATTATTTAGATACCGATAGTGACGGTGATGGATGTA
>CANHJH010000040.1 GCA_947460365.1 Sphingobacteriia bacterium
GGGGGTATTTTAGTTACGCCCTTAACGCCAAACTCATCTACCCAATTGATGGTATAATGCTCTCCTTCCAATGGCATAAAATTCAATTTACCCATTCCATCATGCTTTACTTTTACTGAATCAATGAACTTGTTTTTATCATCTACAATTGCGCCTTTTATTTTTACCGGTATCCCATAAATATTAGTGGCTTTAAATGCAAGCGGATTCAATAAGTTTTGTACCATGTCCCCTCCTTCCGGGAATAATTCAAGCTTAGTAGGAATTAATTTAGATTTGGTTGCAACAGTTGATCCGGAATTGATTGAGATATCTCTATCAAATAAAAAAGTACTGTCATCATTGAGCATCCAACGAGTATATGCTCTTAGATGAATAAAGCTGCCTTTGTAATTAGCCGGTATGTCAAAAGTTCCTTTTGCAGTAGACTGAAATAGCGGTGCAACGGTTTGTTTTATCAGTAAGCCGGTTGTATCATACCATTCTACATATATATTTTTGCTTAGTGGACTTAATGCGTTTCCTGACATTAAATACACTTTGTACCAAATAGTTTCATCCGGATTGTACAATTCTTTGTCGAAATGAATATGAATTTTTTCTTTAGGAAATCCTTCTACATAAACAGTCATCATAGAATCTATCAACTGAGCCTTTGCTGTACTACCTGAGAGCAATATTAATAATAGCAATCGGGTTATTGTTTTCCTCATATACAATTGTTTATCTTGCTCTAAGATAGAGTCAATATTTGAAAAAATAAAAAAATGAATGGTTCTATCTTAAATTTGCAACATGAAGATACAATGCTGGTCGTTGGGAAAGTCTCATGACCCCTATGTAAAAGATGGAATAAACGACTTTACACAAAGAATTAACAAATACTTTAAAGCGGAATGGCAATTAATTGCTGCGCCGAAGCATGCTGCATCATTAAGTGAAAAAGACTTGAAAATAGCGGAATCCAATGCCATATTAGCATTGCTTCAGAAGGACGATTATTTGGTTTTATTAGATGAAAGGGGCAAGCAATTTACCTCGCCCGGATTAGCCAATTTTATACAACAAAGAGCCTTGGAAAGTTCCAAAAGAGTTGTTTTTTTAATTGGAGGAGCATTTGGGGTAGATGAACAAATCAATCAAAGGGCCAATTATGTATGGAGTTTATCGCCGTTGGTGTTCCCGCACATGTTGGTTCGTTTAATTCTTTCAGAGCAAATTTACAGAGCCTGTACCATCTTAAAAAACGAGAAATACCATCATATTTAAGTCAACATTCAACCTCAATCAACAACATATCGATTGCATTGGGCATTCATCCCTGTAACTTTATTCTTTACCTTTATCCCTATTTATATATTTCAGTATGATTACACTTACCCTTACCATTATCCTTTTAACGTCAGTTATATCCTTTACAGCATTCTCCAATGAAAAAATAATGGATGATTTGATTTTTTATCCGCCTGCAATAACCAATCAAAACCAATGGTATCGTTTTTTTACCAGCGGCCTAATTCATGCGGATATTATGCACTTGCTTTTCAATATGTATTCATTCTATTTATTTGGAGAAATGGTAGAATCTGCTTTTAGCAATATTTATGGTGCATCCGGTAAACTGGTTTTTGGAATATTATATATTTCCGCTTTGCTTGTTAGTATACTACCAACGTATTTACATCACAAAGATGATTACAGATATAGAAGTTTAGGTGCATCTGGTGCAGTATCGGCCATTATCTTTGCTGGAATTTTTATTTTTCCAACCATTGGCATGGGAATATTCCCCATTCCCTTTCATATACCGGGATTTATATTTGGGCCGCTATACTTAATTGTATCTTACTACATTTCTCAAAAGGGACATGGGAACATCAATCATTCTGCCCATATATGGGGGGCTTTATATGGAATAGTGTTTGTGATAGTAACTGCTACCTTCTTAACTAAAGCCGATTTATTAAATAACTTTATATATCAGGTTATGGATTATTTAAGATAAGTGATTTTCAATAATTTTTTGGTGGTAGGCATCACCTTAAAGCGATTATCAATTCGATGACCAATGATATACAATACTTTTTGATTCATTTCCAATAACCAGGTTGTTTCCTTTTCTGTTTTGCTTAATTTGGCATCAATAAAAAATTTGGATAATTTCTTTTTCTTGTTCATGCCAAGCGGGTAGAAATAGTCTCCCGTTTTCCATTGTCTAAGTAAAAGGGGAAATTGTAGATGATCTGCATTTATATACTCTACATTCGAACTTGAATTGAAATCACCCGTATGATCAACTATTTTCAATTCAACGGTACCTTGTTGAAAGGAAAATATTCCTTCTTTTTCAATTAGAATTAAGTTCGTTTTTTCAGTAGATAAGGGGGCAATTATAAGCCAAGCTCTGTTTTTAAAAATTCGATGAGATGCAGAAGCAACAGCACTTCCATTGGATGCTGTTGAAAGCTTAATTACTTCATTGGTTTGTGCAGCAGTAAACCCGTATGATTTTATGATTTCCCAGGTAATGGTTTGTAAGGGATTGCATTTCATCCATTTTAAGATAGGAATATGCACTTCTGTTTCTTTAAAAACCATCAATTTAGATAAATGAGTATTTATAGCCTGTTTATATAATATAGCAGCTTCTGAAAGTCGCGTGGCGGTGTTGAATATATTTTCTTTCACCGTAGGAAATATTTTCTCTATTTCAGGAATCAATAAATTGCGAAAGAAATTGCGGGTGTAATCATTCTTTAAATTGGATGAATCGGTAATGAAATCAATTTGATGAAGCGTGGAAAAAGCTTCTAATTGGTTTCTAAAAAAGGGTAATAGTGGTCTGATTATTTTATTGGCGTTGTGATAAGATGGAATGCCTTTTAATCCTTCAATACCGGTTCCTCTGAAGAAATGCATCATTACCGTTTCAACAGAATCATCCGCATGATGAGCCGTAGCTAAAAAATAATTCGAATTTTCGGGAGCAGCAGTATTAGCTGATATTAATTCTGCAAACCAATTGTATCGCAATAATCTGGCAGCTTCTTGTATGGAAAGCTTGTTTTTTTCAGCGAATACGGTGGTTTCAACTTGTTTAACAAAAACGTTTACTTTAAGTTCTTCACCTAATTTTCTGACAAAGTTTTCATCGCGGATACTTTCTTCTCCTCTAAGTTGAAAATTTACATGTGCCAAAACGAACGGAACATTGATTAACTTAAATAAATAAGCTAATACCGTGCTATCTAATCCGCCACTTGCAGCAACCATTACCACGGTATTTGATTGCAATAAGTGGGAGAAATGTTTTTTCCAATGTAATTTAAAATCTTCCTTCAAATCCATTGAACAAAGATAATGAATCAATAATGGCGTCTTGCAGGTTTACGGGTATAACTCGCAGTTAATGAGGCAAATCCACCAACAATACCACCAATCAATGCGGTCAAAACAATCAAAAGCCAATAAGAGCCCTTTAAAGGCAATATAATTGCCACTTTAGTTGCTAGTAAGTGTGCGTTAGCTGTGTCGAGCAAGTAAGCAGCAATACCCCACATTAAAAAGATGCCTAAAAAACCGCTGAAAAATGATTTTCCCGGAGATTGTTCAATACCTAATGCAACAACAAAGGAAGTTACGGCAAAACTCCACCATGGAAAAGAGGTAAATAAGCCAATTACATATCCTAAAAAAGCAGTTATAATGATAGATACAAAGAATTTCATAAGTAGTTTATATTTTTGGGGGGTTCTTCTTATTAAACATTGCTAAAAGACAACCTCCATTTAATTTGAGGATGTGCTACAGCTTGTTCTTTTTTCAAGAAAAGAATGCGATAATATTTGCCGGTTGCCCAGCTGTTAACAAATGAATCGTAATACTTACTACCCGGATTACCATTTTGACCACCAGGATACACTCCATAAGCTTCTATATCATCAGTAAGGTGTACAATCATTCTCCAACTTGGGCCGTGCGCTTCTGTGGTAGCATTGATAATATGACGACCACCACCAATGGGTAGGTGAAGGCTACTAAGGGCATCTATTTTAAGTAAGTGCACCACCTTAGTATCTTTAAACTTAGCCCATTCTAAATTGCCTTGATATTCTAAAATAGCGAGACTAGCACAGGCTTTCTTTACTGCTTTTAGAATAGCATCTTGTAAGGTTTCTTTTTTATCAGGGGTTGAAATGTCATCTGAAAAAGGATAATCGTTATTGCGTATTAAGCTCTCCAGTAAGGTACTTTCATCAGGCCAACCCATTGGCAGGCTTGATTTAGCAAAATCATCCGCCCATAGTGCTACTTCTACACTATCCCAAATTGCATTAAAAACGGTGGCACCTTTTGAGTAAACATCGCTGTTTAAGTCCCATTTTCTCAGCATATCGATGTACTTTATTTGCTGAGAACTTAATAATGAATCGTTGATATATTTCAACAAAACAGGTCTAGCCATTTCAGCGAAAACGTTGTAATTATCCATTTGTAAGCGCTGCATATCAAGCGGTGTAATATTACTCATACCACTTAATTTTCTATTGATGATGAGGCCTCTGTATATTGGGAAATTAGTAGCAGCGCCTAAATAATAAGGATAACTTGGGTCAGTAGATTCTTGATTGGCACTACTTACAAAACCTCTGGCCGGATTTTTCATCATAGGATTCTCATCTATCGGTATTAATCCTTGCCATGCATATCCACTATCTGTACCCGGCATAATAAAATCACCCTGTCTTTTCCAGCGAGCTATAAATTTTGCTTGTTGCTTAATGGCGATATCACCTGTTTTAGATGCGAATATGAAGTTTTGACCAGTTGAATTCCAATTGGAAATAGCTTTCAGGTACTCCTCATAATTATGTGCTCTATTTAACTGATAGAATGCAAGCAATCCGCTGCCACCATCTAAACCTGTCCAACGAATCGCTAGATTTTTGCCACCGGAACTGATGTTACTAAAGGTTTTATCGTACATCACAGGGCCAAAAACAGTCATGGCAATATTTTCTACCTGATCTGGTTTGCCTTTAACTTTAATGATTTCTTTACGGGTAGTTGCCTTAATCCATTCACCATTGTACCAATACTCTTGCATGCTGGCATCCTTAAACTTCATATCGTAGTAGTCAATCACGTCTCTACCTGCATTGGTTACCCCCCAGGCGATACTATCATTAAATCCAATAATTACGGCTGGAGAACCGGGGAAGCTGGCTCCATAAGTATTGTGCGTTGGAGTGGTGATTTGAATTTCATACCAAAGAGAAGGTAAATTTAGTCCCAAATGAGGGTCGTTACACAGTATGGGTCTACCGCTTTTGGTTTTAGATCCAGATACCGCCCAGTTATTGCTGCCATTGCTTTTGTTAGGAACCAATGGTGCAGAAGCGGTGCTAGAATCTCCGTTGTTTACGTTTAAATAAGCGGTACCAATATCATTAGGTTGTTTTACATTGATAGAAGGATTTTTATAAGCAGTACCCTTTGGAATGATGGGATCTAACGAATCTTTTACATTAGTGAAGAGTTTATCGAAATCTTCATAACCAAAATGATTTTTAGCGTTGGTCATTTGAAGATCGGTGGTAGCGCCTCTTCCGGTTAGATCATAAGCCATATACATTTGAAACAAATAGGTTTTTAAAGGGGTCCATTCTTCCGGCTTGTAATCTAATAGTTTGTATTCAAAAGGAATTTCTTCTGGCTTAAGCGATTTGATGTATGCGTTAACTCCCTTCGCATAAGCATCAATTGCGGACTTCATTTCGGGGTTATTCTGTTCAACAGACTGGGCGGTTTGTTCAGCGCCATAAACCATCCCTAAACGTCTGAAAAATCTATCGACTTTTATGAAAGTACTATCATTAGGTTTTCTATCTGGCCCTAAAATTTCACATAATCTTCCACCAGCGGCCATTGTTTGGAATTCCATTTGCCAAAGTCTAAACTTTGCATGCAGGTACCCTTGAACGTAATAGGCATCATTGTCTTGTTCTGCATATACATGGGGAACTAATCTGTCATCAATATAAACATCTACTTTTCCGGCAAGTCCTTGCAGCTTTATGTTTCCGTTATAGGTAACATCAGATTTCTCTGCATTTTGCCAAAATCCTTGTTGAGGAGAAAGGAAATAACCTAACCTTGGTGTTTTGGTATTACCAACAGGTAGCTGAGTATCAAACAAATAGACCAAGCCAGCAGTACAAATGGCGGATACTAGAAAAGGAAAAACTCTCATGGTTTATTATTAGGATATGAAAATACAAAAATATGCCTTTAAATTAACATTATTTTGACTATTTAGCTTCTAAAATAATTAATTTCTTGCCTTTTATCTTTTCCTGTTGAATTAATTGAAGGGATTGCTGAATTTTATGCTTTTTTACAGCAACAAAAGAAGTATGGTCTTTCACAACAATTAAACCAAGCTCCTCTTTTGATAATTTCCCTTTTTGCATAAAGAAACCAACAATATCTACTTTATTTAGTTTATCTTTTTTACCTGAATTAATAAAAATTGTACCCCAACTGGAAGGAGCCGGAAGTGGACATTTTTTTAAGATATATTCAGCAGGTTCGTCATCCATGTATTTAGGAATTGATTCTTCGTGATGAAGAATTAAATAGACACAACCACTGGCATTCATTCTGGCTGTTCGGCCATTGCGATGGGTGAATTCCGATAATGTTGCAGGCAAATGATAATGAACAATGTGATTGATGTCGGGTATATCTAGCCCTCTTGCGGCTAAATCTGTTGCTATTAAATAATTGGCAGTACCATTTCTAAACTTCACTAAAGCTTGCTCTCGTTGCATTTGCTCCATCCCACCATGAAACATCGTATTGGCTATCCCCTTTTCTTTGAGTAGTTGCCCGGTTCTTTCTACAGCTTCTCTGTGGTTACAGAATATCAACACTTGATTGGCGCCTATGTTGCTCAATAATTGAACCAACGTATCTATCTTATCTTTATCATCTGATAATACTTGATAGAATTGAATGTTGTTATTCAACTGTTTTTTGTGGAGGAAATCTAATACTTCAAGTTCGGCCGGTTTAATAAATTCGGGTATTTCAATAGCGGCAGTTGCTGAAACAAATATTTTTTGGACAGCCGACATTAATGCTTTGGAAATGTATTCCATATCCTCTTCAAATCCAAGAGCAAGGGCTTTATCAAATTCATCAAAAACCAACATGCTTATATTAGAAGGATCTACCGTTCTTCGTTTAAAATGGTCTGCAATTCTTCCGGGAGTACCTACTAGTAATGCAGGAGGCTCAACCAAAGATTGAATTTCGCCGGGCATATCGTGACCACCATACGCACAAATAATTTTATAGCCGGTAGCCATTTTTTTCCATACCTGTTCAATTTGTATAGCTAATTCTCTGGACGGGGTTAAGATGAGGGCTTGAACTTTATTGCCTTTGGGATTAAGTTGACTAAATACCGGCAACAAAAACGCCAGGGTTTTGCCTGATCCGGTTGCGGATAATAATAAGGTGTCATTATTTGCAGAAATGCAATCGTTAGCAACAACCTGCATTTCATTCAATTCACTAATGTCTAATTTCTTTAAAATATCTACATATTCCCCGGCCTTCATAATTACTACTATTTATTAAAACAATAAAATACCGACATGAATCAAAGATTGATTCATGTCGGTATTCAATTACAAAGAACGTAAAGTTTTGTCAGAATATATTATATAAATAATCTACTTGACATATTAACTTTCTGAATATTAATAGCCTAGCCCCCAGTCTCTCCCTTTAAGAACAGCCGGAACACCCTCTGCAATCCATTTAGCGGGTTTTTCTCCTTTTAATAAGTAATCAAAAAATTGCTGTTCTCTAATTTGTATATCCTTTCTGTTTTTACGTTCCACTAAATTATGGGCTTCATTGTTGTAATTGAGCATCCACACTGGTTTTCCTAATCTTCTTAATCCGGTATACATTTCAATTCCCTGATACCAAGGCACTGCGTCATCGGCATCGTTAGCCATAATTACCAATGGTGTTTTAACTTTTGGTAAAGAGAATAATGCGGAATTTTCGAGATATAAATTAGGCTTTTCCCATAGTGTAGCGCCAATTCTACTTTGTGTTTTTTCATATTGAAATTGCCTATTTAAGCCAGTACCCCATCTAATTCCACCATAAGCACTGGTCATGTTAGCAACAGGCGCTCCAGCCCATGCTGCGGCATATAAATTAGTTTTGGTAATCAGGTACACAATCTGAAACCCGCCCCAACTTTGACCTTGCAGACCAATTTTAGTGCTATCTATAAACCCTTTTTGAACTAATGATCTTGTGCCACTCACAATATGATCATAAGCACCTTTACCGGGATATCCGGTTGTATACCAAATATCCGGAGCAAACACCACATACCCTCTACTTACAAAGAAAGAAATATTTAAACGAGATGGTGTGGGTGCAGGTGGAACATAATTGTACAAAGTATTGTTTAGTCTTTCATAGAAGTAAACAATCATTGGGTATTTTTTAGTGGGATCGAAATTTTCGGGCTTATACAAAACACCTTCTACTTCTTTGCCAGTATAGGCTTTCCATTTATATAATTCAGCAGTACCCCAAGAATAATTAGCCTGCTGATCATTAATAGTTTGTAAAACTTTACCGGCAGAACAAGTTAACTGTCCCTGATTCAGCGTCAATACTTTTATATCGGGAGATTGTTTAAAGGTTTCGGTACTGTATGAAACCATATTGCTATACTTTGACTTGATTACGTTGGCCACTTTAAATGGTTCAATAGGCTTCACAAATGCTTGAATTTCAAATGGATTAGCCAATTGATGCGCATATATACCATATCCTTTACCTACATTATCATAAACGGAATAAATAAGTTGTTGTGATGATTTAATAAACCGATCGTCTTTATCTAGTAAGATATTTCTGTAAGTCCACTTATTTTTTCTTCCAAACCCTTTGGTAACATTTGATGAAGCATTTATGCCATAAGGATCTAGCTTCCAAATATCATATTTGTCATATACCAACACATTTTCGTCGTTCTCGGTCCAACCCATTACGCCATAAGCATTAGGATCATCCGGAACATCATTTTCTTCATCATACAGCGGGTAAGGAATGTCATTTCCTACGTTTGTAATTTTTTTTGTTTGGGCATTGTAAGCAGCATATTTTTTTTGCTGCTCATCATACATCAATAAAAAATTGCCGGTGGATGAAGGCGCTACCATCCCTTTAATATTGGACTTGATTAAATGGCTATTTCCATTCTCCGGATTAACTACATATACATCATTAAAAGTGAAGCCTTGCCATTGAGCAGCAATACGTTTCCCTTCATCTGCAATACCATAAAAATAATTGCCATCCCCTTCATTGGTTTGTACAATCATTCTGTAGGAAGGGTTTCCCAATTGAACAACAGCTTTACTATTAAAATCGTATCTGGCTAAATAATTTTTCTTTAAATCAGATTCTAGATTTTTTAATTGAACTGGTTGAATGTAATCGTCGTTCTGCCCCCATACGTCTACATTAACCCTTTCAAAATCAGGTAACGTAGTGTCTTTTTTGGGAAGTATGGGTGCTGTTCCAAAAAACAATCTTTTACCGGTTTTACTAAAGCTTATATTGCTAAATTCACTAACCGCATAATTAGCAGGTACCCCTTTGGTGAATTGGTCTGCTATTAATTGGGCACTGTCCATCCCATTCGAATGATAATAAAGCTTATAAAATTTTTGCAATGATTTAATGCTACTGTCGCGTTCAGCAACAAATGCAATCTGTGTACCGGCTTCATCGATGTTCAAGCCTTTTACTTCATTAAATCGACTGAATATTAAAGATGAACTTCCATCTGCAATGTTCAATTTAACTATCGAAGACTTAATGGTAGAATCGTTGTTTTTTCTAGTAGATTTAACAACTAGAAAATCGCCGTTTTTATTAAACAGATAATCGTTCACTAATTTAAACACCTTAGTATCTCCAGTAGCCAAATTTTTAAGTATCAAATCCGCACCTTCCTCCATTGGTTCATCGGTAACCTTAGCTGATTTTTTTACTGCGTTTTCAGGAGAGGACAATACAATCAATCCTTTCGATTTTACCTCTCCTGCTTTGTTTCTAATACTGTCTGCAACTTTTAGTAAGCTATCTGCCATGTTTAACATAGCGTTTACTTTAGCAGCCGAATCTAATACAGGTTTACTGGGTGATTCAGGGGAAGTTTTCTCCATTAAATAGGCGATTGTATTACCGGAAACTTCGGGAAGTTTAAAGCTTTTTACTTTAGCGATTTTATTGATTTTACCGGATGAGAGGTCAATAATTGCCATACTGTCTTTAGGCATCTCTTCCGGTTTCTTCTTTTTAATCTTTGCGTCTCTTGTGTCTTTAAATAAAGGTTTGATTTTACAAATCAGGAATTGGCTGTTAGCAGTGATGGAGGCAGAATAACCACGAGCTATTTCGGCTATGGCATTACCCTGAGCTGATTTTATCATCAATACCCCATCTCCTTCTTGTGGATTTACTTGCCATGCAATATACTTGCCATCATTGCTAATGATTCGTTCACCAATTGTTTGCCAATTATCATATACAGTATGGTCTAAAGGTTTTTTTTGCCCAAAAAGTGTATTGAACATACAAAAAACAAGGAGGGTGAAAATCAAACGCATTTTTAATGTTTTTAAGATTATATCCGAAGTTAGTTAAACAAAACAGAGATTTGATTGTAATAAAAGGAAAATTGATAAACGGCGATTTTATGAGTAAATTTTTAACCCAATCTTTTTTAACAGTCTTGTTATTATTAAGTGTTAATCTGGTAAAATCACAAAAAACAGGTACATTATCTGGTATGATTGTAGATAAAACTTCCCAGAAAAGTGTATCGAATGTTAGTATACAAATATTAAACAGCACCAAAGGAACTATTTCAGATAGTTTAGGTAAGTTTTCAATCAGCCAACTATTGTCTGGGGCATATACCATTCAGTTTAAAGCAATCGGCTATTTAACAGTAACGAAATATAATGTTCCAGTAACCAGCGGAAACGAAAAGAATTTATTGAGAGACTGAGAGGGAGATGCCAACATATTGAATGCTGTAACGGTATCCTCAACCGGCAGGACAAAAACTGCCCGAGCAGCTACGCTAGAGACACCACTTAGTGTACAACGACTTACAACAGAAGAAATTAAAACCAATCCGGGAGGGAACTTTGATATATCTCGTGTAATACAGGCATTACCGGGTGTAGGGGGAACAGCTGGCACTGCAGGTTTCAGGAATGATATTATTATCAGAGGAGGCGCCCCTAATGAAAATGTATATTATATAGATGGTATTGAGATACCGGTGATTAATCACTTTTCCACACAAGGGAGTGCCGGTGGGCCAGCCGGTATCTTGAATGTAAGCTTTATAGAAGAGGTGAAATTAAGTTCCTCTGCATTCGATGCACGTTTTAACAACGCCCTGTCATCGGTTTTTGAGTTTAAACAAAAGAGAGGCAACAGCAGCCGTATACAAGGGAATATTAGATTAAGTGGTACTGAATTAGCCACCACATTAGAAGGTCCACTTTCTAAAAATGGGCAAACTACATTTCTAGCTTCTGCGCGTAGAAGTTATCTGCAATTATTATTTAAAGCAATAGATTTACCTATAAGACCAAATTTCTGGGATTTTCAATATAAAATCACCCATCAATTCAATAAAAAAACAACACTTAGTTTATTAGGAGTGGGTGCGATAGATGAGTTTGAATTTGCTGCACCTAAAAAGGCAACTCCAGAAAAATTATATGTGCTTAATAATAATCCATCTATAGAACAATGGAATTATACAGTTGGAGCCACTATTAAGCATTTAATAAAAAATGGTTACCTGAATTTAGCTATCAGCAGAAATGCATTTAATAATCAGTTAGCAAAGTTTGAAAACAATTTAGGGGCAAACAAAGGCGAACAAACGTTGAATGTAAATTCAACAGAAATAGAAAATAAGTTAAGATATGATGTAAATCAAACATTTGGTAGTTGGAAGTTGAGTCATGGAATTGATGTACAACAAGTATCACAAACCACCAGTAACAATCAAATCATTCAATCTGCAATAAAAGATAACTTGGGGAATATTACTGTTCCGGCTGTTGTGCGCAATTATTCAGGTGAAATAAACTTAGTAAAGTTTGGTGGATTTATACAAGCAGGGAAACGTTTTTGGAACAATAAAACGGGAATTAGTGCGGGGATAAGAGCAGATGGCAACAATTTTACTAATAATGGGATGAATGTATTGAATACCCTGTCTCCCAGAATTTCATTATCTCAGGTATTATCAGAAAAATGGACCTTTAATGCCTCCATCGGCACTTATTATAAAATAGTACCCTACACCATATTAGGCTATCGAAATAACAACAACGAATTGGTTAACAAAGATGCCGACTATACAAAGAGTACCCATTATGTAGCAGGTTTTGAGTATTTACCTAATCCATCAACCAGATTTACATTTGAAACATTTTTCAAGCAATACAATCAAGTACCCGTTAGTATAAGAAATGGGATAAGTCTATCTAACCAGGGCGGCGATTTTAATGTATTGGGCAATGAAGCGGTAACAACCAATGGCAAGGGCCGAACCATGGGTTTTGAGTTTTTTGCACAACAGAAACTAACCAAACGATTCTATAGTGTGTTAAGCTATACTTATTTTAAAAGTGAATACACGAATGCAAATGACGAGTACACGCCAAGTTCATGGGATAACAGACATTTACTATCGTTAGTATGGGGATATAAATTTAACAGGAATTGGGAGTTGGGAATCAAATTAAGATTTCAGGGAGGAGTGCCTTATACCCCTTATGACTTAATTACAAGCAGAACGAACTATTTAACGTTGGGTTCAGGCACTTTAGATTATTCTAAAATAAATACAGAACGATTAAACAATTTTAATGCAGGAGACATTCGCATTGACAAGAAGTGGTACTATAAGAAAACAACGCTGGATTTATTCTTGGATATCAGCAATTTCTACAGAGCAAAAAGTACTGCACCTGACATTTATACGTTTCAACGAACAGCCGACAATTCGGCCTTTACAACGACCGATAATTTGCCAATTAAACAAAATGGAAGTAATGGCATACCCATATTACTTAACACGAATGATGCGAATATTACGCCAACAATTGGATTTATTGTAGAATTTTAAATGAACTAGGTTCTTTTCCCGATAACGATTCGCAACATTTGTAAAATAACCGAAAAAAGAATAAGCGCTACACCGATATAAAAACTGGAGTGTAGCGCTTTATTTTCTTGAAATAGCAAAAATGCCATAATAATGGCGTAAACAGGTTCTAAGTTTAAGCTTAAATTCTGTGTAAAAGCTGATACTTTCTGAAGCGACTCCAGCATCAATTGCATGGCAACAATGGTACATACCCAGCTTAAAATAAGCAACCATCCCCAGTCTGTTAAAGTGGGGTAAAGGTTGGCATTGGGAAATAAATGGATGTAGAAGGGCAATAAGCAGGTTAAAATAAGCCACCCCCCTATTAACTCATACAACATCATTTGTTTGGCATCGGTAATGGCTAAATACTTTTTATTTAATACAGAAAATAGTGCGGCTAAAACGGCAGCAATTACACCAACAATGATTCCGGTTTTGTACCTATCATCGAAGTGAAAAATTAAATAAATGCCGGTAATGCTGAACAAGCCTAAACCAAGTTCTATCCATCTTATTCTTTTTGTAATCAACAAAGGCTCTAACAATGCAGTAAAAAGTCCGGTAGAGGAAAAGCAAATCAGTGCGATAGATACATTTGATAATTTAATACTCCCATAAAAACAAACCCAATGCAAGGCAATTACTGTACCTATAAGCAACAGTTGTTGGATAGATTTTTTAGGTAAGGGAGTCAACTGCCTTTTGAGCTTAAGAAGTACAAATAAACTAATGACCGTAATAGAAATTCTGTACCAAACTAAAGGCAATTCACTAAGTTGAATCAGTACCCCTAAAATTCCGGTAAAGCCAACTAAAAAAACAGCTGTATGTAACTTAATTAAAGCAGATTTCATTTAATCAAAGAAAGTATTTATTTTTAATTTTCCTTCAATTATTTTGAAATTCGTTATTCCCTTGTTAAACCACCAATAACATTAATCAAATTAGTATGGAACCTATTATTCAAATGCGAAGGGTATTAAAGCATTATGGGCATAAGCAAGTATTAAAAGGAATAGACTTAGATATTTATCCTGGTCAGGTTATAGGATATATTGGTCCAAATGGAGCTGGTAAAAGTACCACAGTAAAAATACTGTGTGGACTAATTACCAATTATGAGGGAGAAGTATTAATTGCCGGAATAGATTTAAAAGCAAATCCGGTTGAAATAAAAAGAAAAATCGGGTATGTACCTGAGTTAGCGGAATTATATGATGTATTAACACCCAGAGAGTTTTTGGGTTTTATGGCCAACTTATATGAATTGCAACAAGATATAGCTGCAACACGTATCGAAAAAATGTTGGGGGCATTTGGATTACAAGACGTGATAGACCATAGAATGGATACATTCAGTAAAGGGATGAAACAAAAGGTATTAATTACTTCGGGGATTTTACACAATCCAGATATTATAATTCTGGACGAGCCCCTAAGTGGTTTGGATGCGAACAGTGTAATTATTGTGAAAGAACTCATTTTTAAATTAGCCAAAGAAGGTAAAACTATTTTTTATTGCAGTCACATGATGGATGTTGTAGAAAAAGTGAGTGACCGAATTATATTACTTAATGAAGGCGTTGTAATTGCAGATGGAAGTATAGAGGAGTTAAGGCTGCAAAAAGGAGATGGAAGTTTAGAGAAAATTTTTGCTCAACTCACTGCAACGGAATCTAATCATCAAGCTGCAGATCATTTAATCCAGGCATTTGAACTTTAAACCTATTTCGTAAGCAATGAATCGATTGTTAATATATATATTGTTATCACCCCGTGCTTTTTACCAAAAAATGGGGGTAAATATTGATCAGCTTAAATCAATTTTAGCAACAAAATTATTGATGGATGAAAGGCGTCCAAATAGTTTACAACAGGTACGCCAAAAAAAATCGGATACGCCAACTAAGTCGTCAA
>CANHJH010000041.1 GCA_947460365.1 Sphingobacteriia bacterium
TACAGAAAAGGGGATTAATAAGATACCCATTATTCTATTTATTAATGAAACCAGAAATATATACCCCTGAGCGGCCGACTTATTATCAAAAACCCAACCTGCAAAGGATAAAAACAAGGATTTACCGGTGTAAACCAAGGTTAACAACAGGGTTGAATAACCATAAATAGACCAAAATGACAATGGAACCAGGCTATAATGTAGCGCAACTAGTGTTAGGAATAGTCCGGTAGAAATGATGAACAGTAAATTAATCAGAAAGGACGCCACATAATCTTGTTGTAATTGATCGCGATATTGTTTTTGACGCATGGAGGTTTGAAAGAACAGCTCGAACAGGGCTTTGTAGAATTTAGGAAAAAACATTCGGATAAATGCCAGAAAAGCAGTGATACTCAACAACAAATAGAAATACATGTCTTTTGATTCCTTTTGCTTATAATCAATAATCATCCAAACCGGCTTTGCAGCTGTAGGTAAATGAGGTTGAATCATGAATTTCTTGTATGCGCTGTCGGTATTGGTAAGCGGAAGCATTTGAGCAGCTATTTTTTTGACCGTATCTACCTTATTAGGTGTTTTTTTATTGCTATTAGCAAATTTAGCAACACCGCTAGCCCTTTTTATTTCCGTTGTGCCGGCCTGAATGGAATCGTTCTGAGCAAAAATTGACAGGGATTTTACCAACAAAAGCAACAACATTAATGTAGTTCTAAATAAATTCATTACCTCAAAAATATTAAATGAAACTGATTAAATGATAATCATCGGGTAACAATGCTAATTTTATTGTTTAAATGCACATTATGGCGGGTATTTATATACATATTCCTTTTTGTAAAAAAGCTTGTAACTACTGTAATTTTCACTTTTCGGTTAATCAGCAAGCCCTGCCATCCATGGTAGATGCCATTATTAGGGAAGCGCAACTTAATCAAGATTATATTACCGAACCCATTGAAACTATTTATTTTGGCGGAGGCACCCCTTCATTGTTGAAGAATGACCAGCTAACCAGTATCATGAGCACATTACAGGATACGTTTGTTATCGCATCCAATCCGGAAGTAACTTTAGAAGCCAATCCCGATGATATTACTGAAATGAAGTTACAAGCTTGGAAAGAAGCCGGAATCAATCGTTTAAGCATTGGGATTCAATCATTTTTTGAGGAAGATCTTATATGGATGGGGCGGGCACATTCGGCAGATCAGGCGCTAAATTGTATTCAGTTAGCACAACACGCAGGTTTTACTAATTTATCGATCGACCTGATTTATGGTGGGCCAACCTTATCGGACGAACATTGGAATCAGAACTTAGCAAAAGCTATTGAATTAAACATACCGCATTTATCTTGCTATGCCCTTACGGTTGAACCTAAAACAGTGCTTGCAAAAAAAATTAATGAACACATTCTGGAAGATATTGATGTAGAAAAGCAATCGACACACTTTAATATGCTTTTAACTAAAACGGCTGAAGCCAATTACGAGCATTATGAGATTTCAAATTTTGCTTTGACGGGTAAAAGGAGTAAACACAATGCCAACTATTGGTCGGGCAAGCATTATCTTGGATTAGGACCAGCTGCGCACTCCTTCAACAGTGTAAGCCGCCAATGGAATATTGCCCATAACACCTTGTATATACAAGCAATTCAGCAGGGAACTATTCCTTTTGAAATAGAACAGCTCACAAAAAATCAGCAAATCAATGAATACATCATGACTGCTTTAAGAACTATGGAGGGGATTGATTTAGTGCGTTTAACCGAAATAGGCAATGAAGAAGTAGTATTTAGATTAAAGGAAGAAGCAGCTCCTTTTATACAGGATGAAAGATTGCAGCATACAGATAATTACATACGCATTACCCATAAGGGTAAATTCTTTGCTGATGGAATTGCTGCAGCATTGTTTCAATTATAGCATAATAAGACTATACCAGAAAGGGCTCAATTTTTTTGAAGCCTTCGAAGGCAGGTAAATGTTCCCAAAGTATTTCATAAATGGTTGATGCAATAGGTATGTCTGCCAGAACTGTTGCTGCATTTGTTTGGTGAATGCACTTGCTGGCATTGTATCCTTCGGCAACCATATTCATTTCTAAAATAGCCGATTTTACGGAATAGCCCTTGCCAATCATATTACCGAAAGTACGGTTTCTGCTGAATAGTGAATAGCAGGTTACCAGTAAATCGCCCAGATAAACGGAGGAATTGTAATTCGGCTCCTTATAAGAAGATTGGCCTGCCGACACAGAAATCTTTTGTAGGAAGGCAGCCATTTCATTTGCACAAGCAGCAATGTATACACTCAGAAAATTATCGCCATACTCTAATCCATGGGCTATACCGGCACCTAATGCGTAAATATTTTTAAGTACCGCAGCATATTGTACCCCAATGATATCCGTATTTACAATGGTATTAATGTATTCCGTTTTAAAATGGGTGGCAATATCGGTAGTTACTTGCTCATCTACCCCAGACAAAGTAAGATAAGATAGTTTTTCAGCAGCTACTTCTTCTGCATGGCATGGCCCGAATAAAGTAAAATAATCATGTAGTGGGAAATTGAAGTTTTCCGCTAAATATTGATGAATTAATTTATTTGAATCGGGCAGTATACCCTTTACGGCTGATATTATTTTTTTACCGGCGAGCGCATCGCCAGGAATTAACGACAAGGCTTGCGCAACATATGCAGAAGGTATAGCAATTACAATAACTTCTGCATGGGCAACCACTTCCTTAATATCATCTGCCAATATAAGCTGCTCAGGCAAAAAATAAGCCCCACTTAAATAATGTGGATTGTGCTTTCTTTTTTGAATGTATTGAATACTTTCTGCATTTCTAATCCACCAATGAATTATATTACCATTATCGGTTAAAATTTTTGCAATAGCAGTAGCCCAACTCCCACTTCCTAAGATTCCGAATTTCATAATTGTTGTTTGAATAATTCAGCACAAGTGATGTAAATATAAGGTTAGTCTTTCTTCTTGTCTTCAAACAATTTTTCTTTTGCAACAACAGTTACTTTGTTGCCATCTTTTAAAGTTTTACTTACAGTGGAATAAGGTCCGGTTATAATAGTATCGCCTAATTTTAAACCAGCTAAAATTTCTATATTATTTAGGTCCTGAATAGCAGTTCTTACTTTTACTTTTTTAACCGTATTATCTTTTTGTAAAACAAATACTACTTCTTCAATACCATCATCTGCACCTACTGATTTTACCTGATCATTCGCAGCAGTTTGATTGTCTTTTTCTTTGTTATTTTTTGTATCGGCGCTGTCGTTTTTATCTCTGGTAGTTACTGCATTAAGCGGAACAGATAAAACATTGTACCTGGATCTTGTTTGAATATCGGCACTGGCAGTCATACCCGGCCTGAATGGGAATTTGTTGCCGCTTTCAATCAGGTCTTTATAACTGGAAGGAAGTAAACGGATATGTACTTTATAATTCGTTACCTCGGCATTGGAAGCAGCTGCACTTAAAGAAGAGTTGGTATTAGGATTGGCAATTTTATAAACAATGCCTTTAAACTTTCTATTGCTGTATGCATCAACTTCTACAATAGCGGTATCGCCTAATTTAACTTTAGGAATATCGTTTTCTCCAACATCTACCCTAACTTCAATACTGCGCATATCGGCAACCCGCATCATTTCAGTACCTACATTAAAGCTGTTACCGGCAACACGTTCGCC
Source organism: Sphingobacteriia bacterium (assembly GCA_947460365.1). Lineage (GTDB taxonomy): Bacteria > Bacteroidota > Bacteroidia > Chitinophagales > Chitinophagaceae > Sediminibacterium. The sequence continues at coordinate 3,726 of CANHJH010000041.1, forward strand.
TTTTTTAATAGCCAACAAACTAATGATGCCATTCATAGGAGAAGTAATTACCGTACGTCCAATATCTTTATTGGCTCTGTTTAACTGTGCTTGTACACTTTGTACAGCAGCTTTTGCGCTTTTAATTCCTTCGGATGCTGCGTTGTAATTGGCTCTGGCGGCTTTATATGCCTGATCTGCCTGCTCATATTCTAAGCGACTGATTACTTTTTCATCAAATAATTTTTTCTGACGATTATATTGCGTTTCCGCCTGATCTAATGTTGCTTTTAATGCACCCAATTGAGCAGTGGTATTAGACACTTGTGCTTTTTGTTGATCTACTGTTGCCGCAACCTGATCGCGTTGTGAGTTGTATATGTCTGCATAGATTCTTGCTAACACTTGGCCCTTAGTTACACTATCCCCTTCTTCTACATTTAGCTCTACAATTTCACCACTCACATCGGGACTGATTTTTACTTCAATTTCGGGATATACTTTTCCACTTGCGTTAACGGTTTCGATAATGGTTCTGTTTTCAGCTTTTTCAACCGATACCGAAATGCCCTCTTCTTTACCTATTACACCGGTTTTCTTTAATACTACTAAAAGTATAATCAATGTAAAGAGACCAACAATAATCCAAATCAATTTCTTACTCATACAATATTTTTTTTCAATGTTAAGTTGCAGCTTGCAACTATAGTTTAATTCCCTGGCCTTTATAAAATTCTAATAATTTAATTCTAAAAATATAATCAAACTGATTATTTAACCGATCTAATTTAGCACGCAATAAATTATTTTGATTGGTGATTAAATCGATGGTGTTAGATAATCCGGCTTCATATCTTTTCACTGCATACTCGTATGCTTTTTGTGATGCTTCCACCGTTTTTTTACTGGCATTTAATTTACGAAATGCAGCTATGGCATTGGTATGCGACTGATAAATATTTTGCTGCAAGGTTAAATCGCTTTGTTCCGAGGCAGCTAGTGAAGTTCTGTAATTTAATTTAGCGCGTTGATAATTTAATTTAGCGCTTCCATTATTAAAAATGGGTACACTTACTTGTACACCAACGCTTTGGCGGAAGTTTTGGTCGAGTTGAGTACCCCATCCATCCCACATTTGTCCGAAACTTCTTTTTTGCGAAGTAAGTTGAACATCGGGCTGATATACTGAATAGTTATTACTATTAACTGTTACAAATCCTGCAGTTGGTTTATACCCAACTACATTGGCGCCGGTAATTTGTTGAGCAGCGTTGGCAAAATTAGTTCCCAATGTACCAAAAGCTGATAAGGTAGGATAGAATGCTGTTTTGGCTCTTTTGATGGATTGCACTGCAGCATTTATTTTAAGTAGGTTGGCTTTTTGTGCCGGCTGAACATTAAGTGCCAGTTGATACAAAGTAGCTGGATCTAAATCTGCCAAAGGTTCTAAAGGTATATCAGCTACTAACGGAATGATCAGTTCAAAAGGTTTAGCCATATTGTAGTTGATAGCGGCTTTTAATTGAATGATAGCTTGTGAATAGCTGGCTTGAGCAGCTACGTAAGTAGTTGAATCTCTTGCAAGTTGCGCGTCTAATTCTAGTGTGCTCAGTTCAGGCAAAGCACCTGCTTCTACTCTTTTCTGTGTAACAGCTAATTGAGATTGCGTTTGAGAAATTTGCACATCGGCAATTTCAATTTGTTGTTTAGCTGCAATTACTTGTAGGAAAAAGGTTGCAATGCTAATGGAAATATCGTTGGTTATTCTTTCTACCTCTAAAATGGCCGCTTTAGCATTAAAACCGGCAATGTTTTTGTCGAATTTTAAGGCACCCCAATTAAATAACTGAACACCGGTGTTCATATTCAGACCTTGAAATAACAGCTGAGTATTGGTATATTGATTGGTGGTTGGGTCAATAGATCTACCGAATTGAGTACCTAAATTGGTACTTAACCCAACATTGGGGTACTGAGCTAATTTGGTTCTTTCAACGTCTAACTGAGCTAAACGTGCCTGTATGTCGGCTTGTTTTACTGACACATTGTTTTTAATAGCATATTCAATGCAACGCTGGAGGCTCCATTGAATAGCAGTATCCTGGGCAGATAAACTATTTAGTAATAGCAGTATAAATGTGGCCAATATAAAAAATCTTTTCATCTGATTATTTTGAGTGCTCTTCTCCTTATATGGAGTAAATATTTTTAAACAAGCAATTGGCATCATTTAACCTACATTTTAGGTGTAAAGTTAGCGTATGCTCCTATCTTTCTGCAAAATTAAGTGCATTCGATTACACAACGGTAAAATTTAGACAGGCGGAAAGTTAAAGTATTCTTTTGCATTTTTAGTGTTATGAAAGGTGTTTGGTTCGTTTGGCGGTAATAAAATACAATAAAACAAAGCTGGTTAAGACCACTACCCCTAAAACAGCCGATTCGGGAGCCTGCATCGCAATACTTACCCCTACAAAAAGGTAGTTAGCGATAAAAATAATGGGTAAAAGCGGATATAATTTCATTTTGTATATGCCGGTTCCATCTAAATGTTTGGTACGTTTCCTTAATATAAAAAGTGTTGCGCTGGATGCCACCATTCCAAAACAGTCTAGGAATATGGTGAAGTTGAGTATTTTATCGAAGGTTTGTGCGAAAAATAATATAACCATACACATGGCAGTAAATACAGACAGCGATACCCCCAATACATTATTTTTATCGCTTTGTTTGCCGAATATACCCGGCAGTGTACCCTCTTCACTCATTGCGTACATAACCCGTGGATTGCTCATTAATAAGGCATTTACATAGGCCAATACACCAAAAAATAAGAAGAAAGAAAATATATTAGCGCCTTGCGTACCAAAAATTTTGTTGATTAGCACATAAGCAATTTCGTTTTCTTGTTTCATTTGATTGAAGCCTACGATGGTATAATAGCTAAAATTTGCTAATAGATAGAGGCTAATAATGATGGCTATCCCCCAGAATATTCCTTTGGGAATATTTTTAGCTGGATGATGAACATCATTGCCAAAATTGATGGTTTGCTGATAACCGCCATAAGTAAATGAAACGGCTATTAAGCTCACGCCTAAACTTTGTAACCAACTCATAGAGGGTATTGCCGTATTAGATACCGCAGCTGTATTTGCAGCAGCATGCGGAAAAAACAGTGCTGCAATTAACACCACAATCATAGTGATTTTAATCATCATCAACACATTCTGTGTTTTAGAACTCATTTTGAGTCCCATTAAATTAATCCCATAAAAAACAAGAATCGCAATACAACTGATTAAGGCTTTATCGATATCTGTCCAGTTAATACCCGGAAAAAGTTTAGTAATATATCCGCTACCAATTAAAGCTACGCCACTAAGGCTGGCGGCATTACTGATGAGTATTATGCAATTAATAGCAAAAGCAATACTGGGGTGGTATGCGTAGGAGAAAATTTTATAATACCCGCCGGTAACAGGAAAACGGCTTCCAATTTCTGCGTAAGTAAGTGCTCCGCAAAGCGCAACGATACCGCCGATTATCCAGGCAGAAAAATATACAGAAGGTTCAATAGCATGTTTGGCGCTGGTTGCAGCAGTTCTAAAAATTCCCATACCAATTACTAATCCCACAACAATCATGGTGAAACTAAACAGGTTTAGCTTTTGGTTCTCTTTCATTTGCAATAATTTTTTTATTAATAGTCGTTGAAAATAAGTAAATAAGTTTATTTATAACCAGATATATCATAAAGTTTTTATTCGACTAAAGCAGAAAATCATTTGTCAGTAAAAGTTATTCAGATATCGTTTATAACATTTAACGTTTAGGAAAATATCAGTTAATACATTTGCGATGTAATTGGTTCAGCTGCCTCAGTCAGATGATTAAAAGGGAAGTTCGGTGTAAATCCGGCGCTATCCCCGTAGCTGTAATCCCGATGCTATTTATGCAAACTTTTAAGTAACTGCATCCACTGTTCTAACAAATAGAATGGGAAGGAAACTTAAAAGTCGGGAGAGCCAGAAGACCTGCCAAATACAAATAACATTCACGGCTTTCGGGTGAAAGGCATGGAACGTAAAAGACTGTTGTATAGGTCATTTATTTTTCGCGATTTTTAAATTTCCTGAAAGCTCATTGTTTCATTTAAAAACTACAAACAATGGGCAAAAAAATTATGCTCTACTTAGCATTGATTATGAGTAATCAATTGCTGGCACAAAAAGACAGTTCAGCTGAACATGTATTAGACGAAATTATTGTTACTGCAAACAAACAGGAACAAAAACAAAGTACAACCGGCAAAGTAATATCGGTGATCGACAAAAATCAACTCGAAAAAAGTGCTGGCAAAACCATTGCTCAGGTGCTGAATGAAACAGTTGGCGTAACTATTAATGGCGCATACAATAATACCGGCACTAATCAAACAGTGTATATGCGAGGAGCCGCAAGTGGAAGAACGCTTATTCTTTTAGACGGCATACCGGTAAACGACCCATCTACCATTAACAATGAATTTGATTTAAATTTCATCAGCTTAAATGATGTAGAAAGAATTGAAGTATGCAAAGGCGCACAGAGCACTATTTATGGTAGCGATGCAATTGCAGGGGTAATTAATATCATTACTCAAAAACAAAATATTACTAAACCCTTACAAGTAAAAGCAGCTATTACCGCAGGTAGTTTTAACACTTTTAAGCATAATATACAGTTGTATGGCAAATCAAACCAACTAACTTATACTTTTCGAAACAGTATGATTAAAGCAAGGGGGTTTAGTGCCGCATATGATAGTTTAAAGAGCAACACATTCGATAAAGATGGATATACTGGGAACACCATGAGTGCGAACCTCTTGTATCAAATCAATCGATCGTTAAGTGTAAAAGTTTTCGGCACAAATACACATTACCAGTCTGATGTGGATGATGGTATTTTTAGAGATGACCAACACCAGATCATCAAAAACAAACTGATACAAACCGGTGTTGGATTTCAATACAAATCAAGCAAAATAAATATTACTGGCAATTATCAATTCAGCGAAACAAAAAGAAATTATGAAAGAGACAGCTTAGACCAATTGGTTTCATCTTATTATTTGCGTGATCAATATTTTGCAATTACCCATTTTTTAGAACTGTATACGAACATTCGCATAAGTCCGTTCTTAAGTTTATTACAAGGTATTGACTATAGAAAAATAAACATGAACAACCATTATTTTTCGGTGAGTGGTTATGGAGATTACAGCAGTACTTTTAGTGATACAGTTACTACATTAACATCTATCTACTCTTCATTCATGTTGAATATGAATAAATCCTTTGCTACAGATTTAGGATTTAGATTCAATAAGCATTCTAAATTTGGCAACCATTTTACTTTTTCGTTCAATCCTTCTTTTAAATTAACAGATAATACCAGGATTTTCGGAAGTATTGCAAGCGGCTTTAAAGCACCCTCCCTTTACCAATTATTTGATCAATACAGCGGCACCCTAAATTTGAAACCTGAAAGAAGTACTACAATAGAATTAGGCCTATCCAATAAAACCACTTCAATTTATAATAGACTAGTATGGTTTTATAGAACCATACAGGATGGGATAGATTATGACTATATCGGATCTAAATATTTTAATTTTTTCAAGCAACGCGGATTGGGTATTGAATATGAAAATAAAATACGATTGAACAATCACATTAATTTTCAAACAAATATCACATTGCTTTCTATTAAAGATTCTACGCAAAGTAGATACAGCTTTGCAGATACCGCCTACCATTATGGATTAAAAAGACCTAATATCAACATCAATGCATCTATTGACTATCAAACTAAAAAATGGTATGTAAGTTTTGGTATAAAATATGTTGGAAGAAGATATGATATTGGTGGCTACCAATCTGTAGATATTTTAATGCCTGAATATTTAATCATGAACAGTTATGCATCATATTTATTAAATGAAAAAGTGAAATTTTTTGTTGACATACAAAATCTTACCAATAAAAAATTTTTTGATTTAAGAGGTTTTAACAGTATTCCGACTGCTGCAAATGTGGGTATTCATGTTCACTTTTAAGTAGTGATAAATAAAAACTCCGTAATGTTGATTATGATCAATATTACGGAGTTTTTATTTTAAGTAAAATAATCTACTCATTTCTTTTTTCCACCCAGATACACTCCTAAACCGATTTCAAATTGTTGACTGAACGTATTAGCCTGTTGATAGTTTGTATGGTAGTAAAAATTTGCTTCTGCTGCACCTGAAATTTTTATACCCGCCCCGGCTTTAATATTACCTGAAGTTTGATAAATAGCCATCCCGTTGATTCCCTGATTAAAATTTAATTGGAGCCCAAAATCTGCGACGGCCCAGGTACTTCTATATAAATGCAAGATAGAGATTGGTTTAAAAATAATCTTTTCATTAGCATCTAAAAAAATTGAATAAGATACGCCTAGATTTAAATAAGATAAATTAGCAATTTGCCATTCACTTTGTAAGTTATTTCCTATTCTGTTTACAGAAAGGAAAAGGTCAGTTTTTTTGCTGTTGTATACTATTCCGAAATTGGCATCATACATTTTTTGTTCGGTTAAATTTGCTTGAACAGCTGGGTCGGAGAGGCTGGCCGGCCTTAACATAGCAGCGTTCAAACGATCACTGTTAAAAGCTAATGCTACGCCTAATCTTATATATTTTTCTTCCCCTACCTGCACTCGATAAGCATAATTTATTGCACCAATTGAACGAATTAAAGCACCGCTTTTATCGTTTAATACCTGGATTCCTAATGCGCTGTTTTGACCAAATAAAACTTCGCCGGATATGCTGTTCATCACCGGAGCTCCTTCAAATTGAAGATAGCTTCTGTTTTGCAGGGCATACAATTTATTCCCATCAATTCCGGTATAAGCGGGATTTAATAAAATTCGGTTATGAAAATACTGACTCATCGTATTTTCTAATTGTTGCTGAGCATGCAAGGTTATTGCCGATACAACCAGTAACACAGTTGACAATCCTTTTTTAAATAGTTTTTTCTTCATCATAATGAATACTTCTTTGGCGAATACCATTTACATCACCACAGTAATTGAGCCTCTTTTAGCAATATGCCCTTTTGTCCAGATTACATAAAAATAACTGTCTTTAACCAGTACCCTATTATTTACATAACCGTTCCAATTATTTCGATAGTTTTCTCTTTCAAAAATAATTTTACCGGTTCTATCAACCACCTGCACTTTATTTTCCGGATATGCATCTATATTTTCAATAACAAAATAATCATTAAACCCATCACCATTTGGAGATAATACAATTGGGGCATCTACATAATAGTCATCAATTGAATTAATATTAACTGTATCGGAGGAGATGCAGCCAATTGAACTGGTTAAGGTTAGAATAAATTGAGTAGTATCAATAATTCTTGCACTGGTAATTGCAGCAGTGGAGTCATCCACTTTTTTTGCCGGATGCCATTTAAAATCTCCGGTACCAGTTGCAACAAATGAAACGTATCGTCCTTTACTAATATTTTTTCCGCTTACCCACAACGATAATTGGGGCAATGGATTGATACTTAAATTAATCGTTATAGTTTTAGAAAGAATCCCATCACTTACTTTTATTGAAAAAGTATCGGTACCAATATAGTCAGTGTTAGGATGATAAAATAAATTTTCGGGATGTACCATCTCAAAATAGTTAACTAACGAAATTGGAAAACCTCGAAGAACTCCATTTTTAGGTGCTCGGATTATGGACCATGTAATAATTTGCTCTAAATCTAAATCCAAAACACTTGCAACTTCATTTAGATTAAAATCAGCATTGACACACGCTATGAAATCATTTGTATCTTTTGCATTTAACCACTCTGGTGCGCTATTGATTATATAATTTTGTCTGGTATTAAATTGATTATTGAGTTCATTGGAACTTAAATCTTTAATTCCACTATTGTTATTAAACGCTAACGAAATAGTTCCACCATCGGAAATATTTACTGTAACATCGTAAACATTAGCAGAAACTTTGGTTATAGAATTGATGATACCTTTAATCTTTCCGTAAGTATCGAACATAAAGGTTTCTGGGACTACATTGATCACTTCTTCACTAAAAGTTACGCGATAAACTAATGTAGTAGAAAGTGTTTTTTGTTGTGTAGGATTCTGACGTAATACACTAATTACAAATGGCAAAGTATTATCTACTATAACCTCACTATTATCTGTTGTGGTATTTAAATTTTTATATTGAATATTCGCAATGTCATAATAATCAATTTTAAAAATAATATAGCCTTCGTCTATGTTCTTATCGATTACCAAAGAGGCTTCCCAATTATTAGCGCCTGTATTTTTAACATTAACAGGTTTCTCCTCAATTAATACACTTGGGTTAACAATTGATTCACTAGAGGTAAATTTTAAGGTAATCGTATCCCCCAATTTAGCACGTTGGGCGTTAGCATTACTACTTAAGAGTGTAACTTTTGTGAGTGAAGGAACAAAAGTTGGAGATGAGCTGTTTTCAGGCGATAATGCCAAAGATGTATTTAGGTGTAAATTTTCCGTTGTATTGTTATAAAAATTTATTTCAGAGTTTAGATCTGAAGAAGTTTGAGCCATCAAAATTCGGCAAATAAATAAAAGAAGCACTATAAGTAGCCGAGTTTTAGTCATAATAATACTTTTATAGTTACATGTGTCAGGAAGATTTTATTGCTTCCTTGACGTTTATAAACATTTGGATTATTGGATTTTTTAATACAGTTATAATACAAAGTTCAATTAAAAATTAACATAATACAAGCATTTGATGGTATTTCTTAATTAAAGGATTTAAAATAGTAAATTTTTCTATAATACAGTAATAAATAGTAGATATCATTTAAAATCAATGCCAACTGATCTGATTGTTGCTTTTACAGCGGTTAAAACTAAAGGAACATTATATTTAGGTATTAATCTTTTGATAATCAAATTACTACGTATTGATTTAACTAAAACAAAACAAGCAGTAAGCCAATCTATAGTAAAAATGTATATTTGATAAAATAATAGATATGGATATTCAGCTAGATGTTTTATTAACAGTAACATTTACTCTTTTCGCGGTAATAGATGTTATTGGGTCTATACCCCTACTGATTTCATTAAAAGAAAAAATGGGAGGTATTCGCTCCTTACAGGTTACGATTTTTTCAGGCGCGTTAATGATTTTGTTTTTATATGCCGGCAAACCATTTTTAAATATTTTAGGATTAGATGTTCGTTCTTTTGCAGTGGGTGGTTCTGTAGTAATTTTTTTATTGGGGTTAGAGATGGTGCTGGGTCATGAAATTTTTAAGGGGGATGCTAACGCAAAATCAGGAACGGTTGTGCCTATTGCATTTCCTATTATAGCCGGAAGTGGTACGTTAACTACTATTATGTCATTAAAGGCTAACTATGATGAGGCCTATATATTGTCAGGGATTTTAATTAATCTTATTATTGTTTATGTAACCTTAAAGTCACTTAGGATTATTAAAAAGGGATTGGGAGAATCGGGACTACATGCTGTAAGGAAATTTTTTGGTGTAATCCTTTTAGCAATTGCTATAAAAATATTTAGCACTAACATTTCAGCATTTGGTAAATAACCAGAAGACGAACAATTAAGTATAAATGATACTAGGCTATTCTGCTGGTACCATTAGCTGTTTCTACAATATAAGTGGGCAGTGAAGTATGCATTGTTTTTGCATAAACATGTTGAACGGTATGAATTGTTTTTTCAACAGCCGCTGTTTGAATAAGGTTAAGGGTACAACCCCCAAAGCCTCCCCCCATCATACGTGCGCCAATTACATCGGGAATATTTTTTACAGTTTCAACCAGTACATCAAGCTCTTTACAGCTTACTTCATAATCAGCAGAGAGCCCTTGATGCGTTTCGAACATTAGTTTTCCTAGTTTTATCAGATCGCCATTTTTAAGTGCGGTACAAGCTGATTCAACCCGCTGAATTTCATTGACCACAAAACTGCATCTTTTATAAATTAGTTCGTTTTTAGGCAAAACATATTCGGCTAACATTGGCATATTAACCTGGCGAAGAGATTGAATATCAGGTACTGATTGACTAATCCACTCAACGGCTTGTTCACACTGTTCTCTGCGCTCGTTATAAGCCGAAGCTGCCAGACTGTGTTTCACATTGGTATCAAATAATACTAACGTATAATGATGAATATTAAAGGGTATAAACTCATACTGTAAAGATTGGCAATCTAACTTGATTAATTGATCTTTGGCCCCCATCATACTGGCAAACTGATCCATTAATCCACATTGAACGCCGGCAAAATGATGTTCTGCTTTCTGAGCAAGATGAGCCAGTGCCAACCGATCCATTTTACAATCAAATAGTTCATTCAATGCATAAGCAACCACACACTCAATTGCAGCGGAGGAAGATAATCCGGAACCAATTGGAATATTACTATTTAAAACCAGGTTAAATCCGCCAACTAACTTGTTATTTTTAATAAATTGATCTGCAACACCAGCAATATAATTAGACCAAGCATGTGGAATTGGTTCTAGTGAATCGATAGATAAGATAATAGATTCATTCAACGACATTGCGTGTAAATGCAATTGATTATCTGAACGTTTAGAAATGGCAATATAAGCAGCTTGTTCAATTGCGGCGGGTAAAACAAAACCACCATTGTAATCCGTATGTTCACCTATTATATTTATTCTACCCGGAGAACGAAACAATAATGGTGCAGTTTCAAAAAGTTCAAAAAAATATTGTTGTAAAGCTTGCAGCATCGAAATAAAATATGCTAAATATATTGCAAAAAGAGATAATTACAGATAAAATTGGGCGTTTTACTGAAAATTAAGAATTAAATAGTATTAGGATTCTGCTTTATTATTGGGGGTATTGAAAACTTCCGTTAAAATAAAAGTGGTCTCGCCAAGAATCGAACTTGGATCTGGAGCTTCGGAAACTCTTATACTATCCATTGTACTACGGGACCGATATGATAAATAATTATATACTTTATAAAAGCAGGCAAATTTAGGTATAGAAAATGTAATTAACTAAAGAAACCATTCTTTCAGGGCAGCAGGTAGAAATATTTTTGTTGGCACACTGCTCATAATCTGAAGATCTGTTAAAAGAGAACTGTTATTATCTAAAA
>CANHJH010000042.1 GCA_947460365.1 Sphingobacteriia bacterium
TTCTTCGGTGTCCTGATCAATATATTCGGTAATACCATTGATGAGTGCATGTGACAATCTTTTTTCAACCGGCTCATTTCTCCAGGCTTCGTCTTTTACTTCAACCTTGCCTTTAGCTTTAACCGTTTCTGCATGTATAATTAATGCTTCCGTTGCCTGATTGTTTTCATTGTTTTTATTTAAAATAACATCTTCACACAATTGTCGAAGGGTAGGATCAATTTCATCATACACTACTAATTGGCCGGCATTTACGATACCCATATCCATACCTGCTTTAATAGCATAATACAGAAATACGGAATGAATTGCTTCCCGTACGTGATCATTTCCTCTAAAAGAGAAAGAAACGTTTGATACACCTCCGCTAACTTTTGCCAATGGCATCAGTCGTTTAATTTCGCGAGTAGCTTCAATAAAGTCTACCGCATAGTTATTATGTTCTTCAATGCCTGTGGCAATCGCAAAAATATTAGGATCGAAAATAATATCCTGGGGGTCAAATCCTACTTGCTGCGTTAAAATATCATACGCTCTTTTGCAGATTTCAATTTTTCTGTTTTTGGTATCTGCTTGCCCTACCTCATCAAATGCCATTACAATAACCGCAGCACCAAAGGCTTTGCAGATATGTGCTTGTTCAATAAACTTAGCTTCTCCTTCTTTTAAGGAGATAGAATTTACTACGCATTTACCCTGCACACATTTTAAGCCGGCCTCAATGATTTCGAACTTTGAGCTGTCGATCATTATTGGTATACGCGCAATATCGGGTTCACTTTGTAATAAATTTAGGAAGGTCGTCATGGCGCTTACTCCTTCCAATAAGGCATCATCCATGTTTATATCCAGAATTTGTGCGCCGTTTTCTACTTGCTGACGGGCAACGGATAAAGCTTCTTCGTATTTATTTTCTTTTATTAAACGTGCAAACTTTTTAGAGCCTGTTACGTTCGTTCTTTCACCTACGTTTACAAAATTAGTTTCTGGTCGTACCACTAATGGTTCCAAACCTGATAAACGTAAATAAGGTTTAATAGTTGCCATGTTTACAGAGTTGATTCTACTACCGGTAAAGGTCGTGGTTGAATATTTTTTACATTCGCTGCAATGTGTTGAATATGGTCGGGAGTGGTGCCGCAGCATCCTCCTACAATATTTACAAAGCCTTCTTTGGCCCAATCTTCAATAAAATGAGCTGTTTCATGTGGCGCTTCATCGTATTCACCCATGGCATTGGGTAAACCGGCGTTAGGGTATGCCGATGTATAGCAGGAAGCAATTTGAGAGAGTTCTTCAATATGACTTCTCATTTCAGCAGCCCCTAAAGCGCAATTTAATCCTACGCTTAAAGGTTTAATGTGCATGACTGACGTATAAAAAGCTTCGAGCGTTTGTCCACTAAGCGTTCTGCCCGACGCATCGGTAATGGTACCGCTAATCATTACGGGCAATTCTTCTTTGCCTGTTTCTCTAAAATATTTCTTTACAGCAAAAATGGCTCCTTTCGCATTAAGGGTATCGAAAATGGTTTCAATAAGAATTACATCAATGCCGCCATCTACTAAACCTTTAATTTGTTCATAATACGCCTCTACTACTTCATCAAAAGAAATGGCTCTATAACCTGGATTATTTACATCCGGGGAGAGGCTTAATGTTTTATTTAAAGGTCCGATGGAGCCTGCAACAAATTTAGGAGGGGCAGATGGGTTTTCTGCTCTAAACAGCCGAATAGCTTCATTTGCACAATTTGCAGCAGCCACATTTAATTCGTATGCCAGCGACTGCATATCGTAATCGGCCATGGCAATGGAAGTGCTGCTGAATGTATTGGTTTCAATAATATCTGCACCAGCCGCAAGGTATTGTTTGTGAATGCCGATGATGATATCGGGCTGTGTAATACAAAGTAAATCGTTGTTGCCTTTTACATCAGCATGCCAATCTTTGAAACGTGCTCCACGATAGTCGGCTTCGGTTAATTTGTGGCGTTGAATCATAGTGCCCATTGCACCATCAATTACTAAAATCCTTTTTGCCAGTTCTTCTTTTATTTGCATAAGTATTAGTTCATTCACCAATTATCATGGTGGTATTTGATTGAACCAATAACGCTTCAAAATGTAGTAAAATTGCACCCTGAGACGTTTATTAGTTCTTTAAAGCCTCTTAGATTAAGAGGAATATTCAGACTGAACAATAAACAAATCCGTCTAAATAGGTTGCAAAGATACAAGGAGAACGGCTACTTAGGTTAATTTACCTGAAATTATTGATAAACAGCACTGATTTCAGCATTTACTTTATCTGTAACTGCGGATGCCTCAATTTTAAAATCTTTCATAATAATAGGGAACTTAGCCAAAGCGCTGATTTTACCGTTGTTCACCGTGATGGTTCCGTTGGCAGCAATATTTTTAGCAACGCCATGAAGCGTTAAGCTGCCATTAACTGTTACTTTATAGGTGCCGTTTTTAGCAAAATTAACTTCTTTGATATTGGTGATGGTACCTTTAAAATCTGCTCTTGGATACTTATTACTTTCTAGGTATTCATTATTAAAATGGTCTTGCATTTCTGCGTAGCCAAATTTAAAACCTTTGATGAGCAGACTAAAACTAATGGCACCATTATCGGCAAGGCGGCTAGATACTTCATTATTCACTGCTTTTACATCATCATCAGAAGGAGCAACAAAAGATATTTTGGCATTACGGGTGCCATAAATTTTTTGGGCATGGAGTTGCATATTTGCTGAAAAGAAACAGATGAAAGAAAGGATAGAAAAGAGTTTCATATTAAATTATTTGGCGTGAAATGATGTGTTTTTCGGTTAAAGTGGTCTTGCGGGTTAAGTTGATTATTTAATCAAAACCCCTTCATTAATCACCACATTTGCATCGGGAATATAACCGGTACAAATCCCTTTGAAAGTAATGTTACTGCCTGTTTTTAATTCGCCCGGATTGGTTTTAAACGTGCAATTAATTACAAATAACGGATCGTTGGTTTTAAAATTTACCACTGTTTTTCCATCCTGATTGGCGCTCACTTCCAGTACTTCGCCACTCAATTCAATCGCTTTATCTAAATACAACTGATTCGCATTCGCTTCATTGGTTCTAAAGGCATCATATAAACCCTGAGCGGTAAGCGTTACCGCTTTTTCTGCCGTAACATCACGATGCGGTTTGGTGAAAATTTTGTAGGCAACGATACCGCCACTAATCATCCCAATACCTATTAAGATCAACACAATTTTCAACCAAGTTTTCATATAAAAAATATTTTAAAAGTCAATTAATACAATAATCAATGTTTAAACAATAAAATTAAACGATTTTCATCATTTCAACCTATAAAAGAAAAAAAAGTTCAATTATTTAACATATTGTTGAACGGGTAAACGGTTTACAATACTTCTGGCAAGCGTCATCTCATCGGCATATTCTAACTCGCCCCCAAATGCAATGCCTCTTGCAATGGTGGTAATTCGGCAATTTAGGTGAGCAATTTTCTTTTGTATATAGTAAATAGTGGTGTCACCCTGTATATTAGGACTTAAAGCAAAAACCAGTTCTTCTACTTGCTCAAGGTTAATGCGATTAACCAGCGATTCTATCGTTAATTGATCGGGCCCCACTCCATCTAAAGGGGAGATAATACCCCCTAAAACATGGTAAGTACCGTTAAATTGTTGGGTGCTTTCAATCGCTATAACATCCCTAATATTTTCTACCACGCAAATAACCTGCTGATTTCGCATAGTATTTGCACAAATGGTACAAACCTTACTGTCGCTAATATTATGACAACGTTGGCAAAATTGAATATCTCTGCGCATTTTGGCAATGGTTTCTCCAAAAAGCTGCACTTCATTTACCTCTTGTTTTAGTAAATGTAAAACCAATCGCAGTGCCGTTTTTTTACCAATTCCGGGTAGTTTGGCAAACTGGGCTACCGCATTTTCAAGAAGTGAGGATGGGAGTTGCATAATGTAAAGATAATCAGTTTACTTTGTGCTTCAAGTTTTGAACATATGTTACATAATTTTAATTCAGGACCCTCTATTTTACCTCAGGTAGTTTTGCAACAAGCTGCTGAAGCTGTGATCAACTATAATAATTCAGGATTATCGTTGCTTGAGTTAGGTCATCGTACCAATGCGTTTCAGGAAATTTTAAATGAAGCGAAAGATGCGGTTAAAAAACTCATGGAAATGAATGACGAATATGAAGTGCTTTTTTTACATGGAGGAGCAACAACACAGTTCATGCAAGTACCCATGAATTTACTCGATACCCAAGCTACTGCTGCATATTGCGATAATGGTATTTGGGGAAATAAAGCATACAAAGAAGCTAAACATTTTGGACAGGTTGCCGTGGTGAGTGATGGAAGTACAGACAAATATCACTCCATCCATAAAAATTTTACGGTTCCATCTGATGCAGCTTATTTGCATATAACTTCTAATAATACAGTAGAAGGAACGCAGTGGCATAGTTATCCTACCACTAGTATTCCGTTGATTGCAGATATGAGTAGCGATATATTTAGTCGCCCAACAGCATTTAATCAATGTGACCTTATTTATGCCGGTGCCCAAAAAAATATGGGTGCTGCAGGAGTAAATTTAGTGGTAGTAAAAAAGGATTTGCTGGGTAAAATTAGCAGACCAATACCCACTATTATGAATTATCAAAAACATATAGAAGCCGGGTCGTTAATGAACACACCACCTGTTTTTGCAGTGTATGTTAGTATGCTTACGCTTCGCTGGATTTTGCAGGAAGGCGGGTTGGAAGAGATGGGTAGAAGAAATGCAGCAAAATCTTCTTTATTATACAATACGATTGAATCGTTGCCAATTTATACAGCTCCGGTTGCAAAAGAAGACAGAAGCCAAATGAATGCCGTTTTCTTTTTAAATGATGCAGCGTTAGAAGAACCATTTTTAGCTTTATGTAAACAGGAAGGAATGATTGGCGTAAAGGGTTACAGAACTGTTGGTGGAGTGCGGGTAAGCATGTATAATGCAATGCCTTTAGAGAGTGTGAAAGTGTTTTGCGAACTAATGCAATTTTTTGCTCAGCAGAAAGGATAAACTCCAGCTAATCATAACATTTATTTAATAATTATAGACCGATATTCGCACTATGGCAAATATTAAACCTTTTAAAGCATTAAGACCTCAACCCGGAATTGCAAAACAGTTGGCAAGTTTACCATACGATGTGCTAAATAGTGCAGAAGCAAGAAAAGAAGCACAGGGTAATCCATATACATTTTTACATATCACTAAAAGTGAAATAGATCTTTCCGATAAAATAGATATTCATTCACCCGAAGTATACGAACAAGCACGTCATAGTTTAAATAATTTTATGCTAAGAGATTTACTTTTTAAAGAAGTAAAAGACTGCTACTATATTTATCAATTGATTATGAATGGCAGGGCGCAAACCGGCTTAGTTTGTGTAAGTAGTGTAGATGATTATGAAAATGATGTGATTAAAAAACATGAGTTTACCCGCCCGGAAAAAGAGTTAGATAGAATTACCCATATACAAACAACAGGTGCACAAACAGGGAATGTGTTTTTGGCATATAGAAATAATGCTAAAGTTGATGCGATAATAGATAATTGGAAGGCCACCAAAAATACTGCCTATGATTTTACTGCAGATGATGGCATTCAACATACCATCTGGATTGTGAACGACAATGTAACTATTTCAGAAATTACCCGACTATTTGCAGCAGAAGTACCTTATACTTATATTGCCGACGGACATCATCGTGCAGCATCTGCCGCTAAAGTGCGACAAGCTTTAGGATTAAAAGCAGCTCCGGAAGCCGATTATTTCTTAACTACTTTATTCCCTTCTAATCAGTTGTACATCATGGATTACAACCGAGTAGTGAAAGATTTAAATGGATTGTCTGTTGCCGATTTTTTAGCAGCACTTGAAAAATCTTTTGAAGTAACGCCAAAAGGCAAACAAACTTTTCATACAAATACCTTACATACCATCGGTTTATACGTAGAAGGAAATTGGTATAGTTTAAAAGCTAAAGAAGGTACCTATACCAACGACCCAATTGGTGTGCTAGACGTAAGTGTTTTACAAGAGCAAATTCTGGATCCTATTTTAGGAATTAAAGATCAACGTACCGATAAAAGAATAGATTTTGTTGGTGGAATCAGAGGGTTAGAAGCACTTGAAGAAAGAGTGAATAGTGGAGAAATGGCTTGTGCGTTTAGTCTATATCCTGTAACCATTGATCAGTTGTTTACTATTGCAGATAGCGGAAATGTGATGCCTCCTAAAAGTACCTGGTTTGAGCCCAAATTAAGAGACGGGTTGATTACCAATATGATTGGGTAAAAATTAAAAGTTAAAAGTCAAAATTCAAAAGTTAAAATTCAAATGCTAAAATAATAAAGCGTTCGTAAGGTAAGATGGACGCTTTATTATTAGTATAGATACACAATTATGGTATTTCCTTTTTTATTTGTCCTTTATTTACTAATTTGACCCTCTAATTAATTGATTGTATATGAATTATACCCGTTTATTTGATTGCATAGCACTTCAGTTGGCCAAGTTTCCACAAAAGGATATGTTGAATGCTAAGGTAAATGGACAATGGAAAAACTATAGCACAGAAGAAGTAGCCGAAACGGTAAACAAGTTTAGCGCCGGATTGCTGAAACTAAATATATCGGCTAATGATTTTTCTCCGGAAGGAAGCGATAAAATTGCCATTATTAGTAACAATAGACCAGAGTGGTTAATTACTGACATGGCTGCTCAACAAATAGGTGCCATTTTAGTGCCTGTTTACCCTACCACTAATCCCCTTGAGCTGCAATTTATTTTAAATGATGCCGCAGTAAAATACATATTTGTAAGTAGTGAAGATTTATTGCAAAAAGTAAACAGCATACTTAGTAAAGTCCCATCCTTACAAGGCGTATTTACCTTTGATCAAATTGAGGGTGCTGCTCATTGGACAGAAGTTACCAATTTAGCAGATGATGAATCGCTTCAAAAAGTAAATGAAATTAAAAAAACAATTCCTGAAGAGCATCTGGCTACCATAATTTATACATCTGGAACTACCGGAACACCCAAGGGCGTAATGCTCACCCATAAAAACCTTTGCTCTAATGTAAAGTTTGCCAAAGAGAGTTTTCCTTTTCATGATGCTCCAGACACCAAAATATTGAGCTTTCTCCCGCTGAATCATATATTCGAAAAAACAGTTTCTTATATTTATTTATTCAGCGGAATAAAAATTTATTATGCCGAAAGTTTAGAAACCATTGCCGATAACTTACGTGAGATTAAGCCGGAAGGGTTTAGTACGGTACCTCGCTTATTGGAAAAAGTGTTCGAAAAAATAATGGCTAAAGGAAGTGCGCTCACCGGCACTAAAAGAAAACTATTCTTTTGGGCAGTTAGATTAGCTGAACAATACGATAATAGAGTGAGTGGTGGTGCGTGGTATAATTTGCAATTAGCCATCGCCAATAAACTTATTTTTAGTAAGTGGAGAGAAGCATTAGGTGGTAAGGTGAATTTTGTGATTACCGGCGGCGCTGCTTGTCAACTTAAGTTGATGCGTATTTTTAATGCTGCCGGCATACCGGTATATGAAGGATATGGGCCAACAGAAAATAGTCCGGTTATTACTGTAAATCGCCAAACACCCGGTGGCACTAAATTTGGAACAGTAGGGCCAAAAATTAACGGAATTGAAGTGAAGTTGGCCGAAGATGGAGAAATTTTAGTATCCGGTCCTTGTGTAATGAAAGGGTACTATAAGCGTCCGGATTTAACTGCCGAAACAGTTGTAGATGGTTGGTTACTAACTGGAGATATTGGCGTTTGGGATGAAGGAAACTTCCTGAAAATTACAGATCGTAAAAAAGAATTGTTCAAAACAAGTGGTGGTAAATATGTAGCTCCTCAACCAATTGAAAATAAATTAAAGGAAAGTCCATTTGTAGAGCAGGTTATGGTAGTAGGTGCGGAGAAAAAATTTGTTGGTGCCCTAATTGTACCTTCCTTTCCGGTATTACAAGAATGGATGCGCGAAAAAGGAATACCCTATACTACCAATGAAGATGTAATCAATCATCCTAAAGTATTAGAATTATACAGAGAGTTAGTCGAAAGCTTCAATAAGTTTTTTAATCATGTAGAGCAAATTAAAAAATTTGAACTATTACCAAGGGAGTGGACGGTTGATACCGGTGAAATGACTCCAAAAATGAGTTTAAAAAGAAAGGTGGTAATGGAAAAGTTTAATGAAGTAATCGAAAGAATATATAATTAATTTCAGTAAAACAGTCATTGTTTTGCCTGTGCATCATTTGAACAAATGGCAAATGAAATCAATAGAAAAAACACATGCAATACTTGGCGATGATGATCAGGCTATAATCAAACAAATCATTGCAGATGCTGTTGATATAGCGCTAAATGAAGAGCGGAACACTATTGGGCAGGAACTGCACGATCATGTAAATCAGCAGCTGGCGTTGGCTATTATGTATATTGCTGCAGCTGAAAAAAAGCCGCTCGATTATCCCGATTTATTAAGTCAATCTGTTCAGTTAATTACTCAGTCGATAAATGAAATAAGAAAAATTTCCCATCATTTAATTACCGAAAAAAACCGAGAGTTTTCTTTAGTAAAATCGTTAAATGAGTTAATAAAGGATCTCACTTCGGTACATCCATTGCATATATCTTTTAACCACAGCAATTTTAATGAAGCGCTGGTTAATTATGAAATTCAACTTCATATTTTTAGAATCTTGCAGGAGTTATTAAGTAATGTATTAAAGCATGCGCATGCTACTCAAGTACATATACAGCTAAGTTTGGTGCAGCAGCAAATCAACCTATTATTTGAAGATAATGGAATTGGTTTTGATTTTTCTAGCAAAATAAATGGCATTGGATTAATGAATATAAATGACCGGGTCAAAAATATTAATGGGTCAATAAATATAGCGCGTAGTCCAATAAAAGGCACTAAAATAACCATCAATAGTACTTTATTGTAAGTCAATATTTTGTCAAATTATTCTAGGACGGGACAATAAGCTAAATAAAAAAGGCGGCAAATTTGCCGCCTTTTTTGTTGTACTTCCAGAATTAAAAACTAAAACTAGTTCCAAATCGCATGGTATTTGATAATGGATTTTTTGAGATACCGGTACCCGAAGGCACTAAGTAGGAAAAATTAAATTTAATTTTCTGAACTTTATAGCTTGCTCCAAAAGTTGCATATTGACCATTTCCTCTAGCTTCATTTCCATATTGATATCCACTTCTTAAATAAAATCTATCATTGTAACTATATTCTATTCCACCGGAAATTCTAAAAGATTCCATATTGCTATTGCTCTGAGAAGACTTAAAAGAATTGAACCAACTACTTACAATAGACTGACTAAAATATTCATCTTGTTCTCCATTTTGATTAGAAGTTGGAAAATCAGGAACCAATAACTTGTTTACATCGATGCCAAACTCTACGGAATTATCTTCATCTAATTTTTTTAAATAGCCAATTCCAATTCCAAAATTTGCAGGCATTAAATATTTGTTGTTAGGTTGATCGGAATAACTAATTCTTCCTCCTAAATTTGAAAGAACTAATCCGGCATGAAAGCCTTCTAGATTTTTCTTTTGTTTATAAAATATACTTATGTCGCCAGCCATAGTTTTACCAGCGAAATAGTTGATACCTGAATTGATAGACGAGCCATTTATTAATTTGGAATATACATACCTTAATTTGGCTCCTATACTTAAATGATCAGATAATAGTAAGCTGTAACCGAGATCCAAGCTATACTCATAAGGTTTTGAACTAGGTAAAATATTTCCGTTTTGATCACTAATTACCATATCACCAACACTGAAATATTTCAATGAACTACTGAAACAACTTTTTTCATTAATTTTTTTATAATATCCGGCAGTGATTAAGTAAACATCACTCAATCCAATATCTGATAACCAAGGAGTATAGTTCAGTGTTAAATTTTGCTTTTCTGAAAGTAAAGGTAATTTAGCATTGTTTCCAAAAACATCATTTGATTCGGGGCTTATGCCAAGATGTAAATTGGCCAATCCCCCTGATCGTGCATCTGGTGTTATTAATAAAAATGGTACAGAAGTACTTTGAATTTTGGTAGCACTTGTTTGTGCATTTAAGTAACCGTTCAACAACAAAGAAGCTGTTATCGATAACTTTAGTATATTTTTAAATAAATACATAGCTTATTATTTTCAGGGTATAAATTATATTTTAACCATTTTGAATTTTTCTCTTATTCTTCCATCTTCGGACGATACTTCAATTATATAAACTCCAGGTAGAAGGTGTTTTAAAGAAACTTTTCCGGTAGGTTCAAGTCCTTTAATCACATCTATTTTTTGACCGGTAGAAAAGTTATAAACGGTAACATTTACAGATTGTATACCGGGTACTGGTAAGTTTAAATTAATATAGTCAGTGAATGGATTGGGCTTAGGATAGATTTGTATTAGTCTTTCTCTGTCTGATGTAGTAGTAAAAATATAAGCATATTCTGTACTCATTGGACTTATGCATCCATTCTCGATTAGTTTAACTCCGTATTTGCCTGTAGAATCAGGAGTTAATCGATCTTTAACTGCGTTATTAATTGTATTGCCATTGAAAAACCATTGGTTACCTATTGCAATGCTAGACAACAATGTGCCATCCCAATCTCGCTTTATAATTGGTGGCACCGGAATAGGATAAGTTGTTACCGTAATTTTAGCTCTTGGTCCTTCGCAGGTACTAAGAGTGTTTAACTGGCTTACGAAATAGTCTACATTACCAATTGCTGTTGTTAATGGGGTTGGAGCAGTTGCTAAAGCAGTACCTCCACTAGCCAGGGAATACCATTTAAGGGTACTATTAGCAGCGGCAGTTGCAGTAAGTACGGTGGCCTTATCATTATTACAATAAACCACATTAGATACGGTAGGTGGAAGTGTAGCATTAATGGTTACAGTTAATTTGGCTCTCGCTCCTTCACAGCCAACACTGCTCACTTGACTAACAAAGTAATCTGTTGCACCTGCAGCGTTGGTAGTTGGTTTTGGTGTAGCAGTTAATGCTGTGGCGCCAGATGCAGTTGTATACCATTTGGCCGTATTACCTGCTGAAAGTGTTGCTGTTAAATTATTAGAAGTAGCATTGAGACAATAGCTGACGTTACTTACAACAGGTGCTGCTGGTGTAGCGTTTACAATAACCTTTACATTTGTTCGCTCACTTTCGCATTGTGCTGTACTTATTTGACTTACATAATAATTGGTGGTACCAGCACTGGTAGTGCTAGGTATGGGACTACTGGTAGCGTATGTCCCACCGGTAGCAGCAGTATACCAATAAGCAGTATTTCCAGATAACACAGTAGCGCTAAGAGCTGTAGCGGAATTACCAGTACAATAAGTAACATCACTTATAGTTGGTTTTGATGGAATTGCATTTGCCGTTACAACCAGTTTTGTTCTTTCAGATTCACAACCATTGGTAGATAATTGTGAGATATAATAGTTATATGATCCTGCAGTAAGGTTTGTAGAAACCGGAGCATTCGTTAATGCATTACCACCACTTATAGCATCATACCACTTAAGTGTATTCGTACTTGTTGGCGAAGCCAAATTTATCAAAGTACCCACACAAAAACCTGCATCTGTTAGCGTTAGTTTTGTAGGGATTGGATTTACTATTACAGTTTTTGCATCACTATATTTTGAAACAGTCCCAAAATTCACCAATATAGCATAATCGCCGGCTGTTTTGGCAGTGTATTTCACTCCAGTTTCACCCGAAATTGGGTTGCCGTTTAAATACCATTGATTACCGCTCAATTCAGTTGAAGTCAATTCTATACTATCTCCTTCACATAATGTTAAACTGCCATTGGCAATTACCACTGGTTTGTTGGCATCTTCTACAGTTATATTTTGAGTTACAGTGTTGGCGCAACCATTAACATCAGTAACTGAATAGCTTGCGGTAAATAATCCAGGTAAAATCCCATCAGTTTTGCCGGTTCTGCTATTTACTACTGCAATAGTATTGTCGCTGCTGCTCCAAGTGCCTCCTGTGGTGGTAGGTTGTGTTAAAGTAAGGTCAACAGATGAGCTGGCTCTAAGTAATAGCGGTGCATCGATACCTGTTAGTATAGGTTTAGGATTAATAGTTAAAGTAACCGGTTGAATAGATGGGGCACAACCAAAATCATTGGTCCCTTTTATATAATAAGTACCTGAAGTGTTTATAGCACTTGGATTTGTAACAGCTGCAGTAGCTGCTGCATCTGTAAAATAAGTATAATTGGTAACATTGGTTGAATTAACAACTACTGCATTCGCAGTTAAGTCAATTGTTGCAGGTTCACATACTGCAGTAGGTGTGCTAATAACCACAGTAGGTGAACTGATGGAACAAATATCCGGATCAAAACCCGGATCCGCAGGCTTGCTGCCGTTGGTATTGCCATTATTTGTTGCACCAATATAAATAGCAGCCTTAGGAATACTTAAAGACCCTGCTGAATTTAATCGTATGAAAAATGCTTCCATAGAAGGAATTACAACGTCTGTAGCACTGCCCTGCGTACCGCTAGCTGTTCCGGTTTTAAAACCACCGGCTTTAACTTTAACGTCGGTAGAATTCAATTTTGCATCATACCAAGCTATTTCTGCACCAGTTAATGTACTTGAAGTTAATACAGTAGATAGACTGATGGGTGCTGCATAAGGGTTAGCAATTAAATACCATTTATTGGCATCTAAATTCTGAACAGGGGGGGCAGCCGTATTTAAACTATCTTTAACAGAAACAGTTACATTGCTCGGATCTGCATTATATACTGCGTTAACTCCTTCACCTGCAATGCCTTTAATAAATAAAGCAATACTTGTATTTCCAGCCCAAAATTCAGTACCTAAAGTTGCCGGTGTCCAGCTTTCTGAACTATTAAAAGTTTTAATAGTTGGCTTTGCAAAATCTATGTCAAAAGGAGTAACACTGTTCGTAGCT
Source organism: Sphingobacteriia bacterium (assembly GCA_947460365.1). GTDB lineage: Bacteria > Bacteroidota > Bacteroidia > Chitinophagales > Chitinophagaceae > Sediminibacterium. The sequence goes on from CANHJH010000042.1 coordinate 13,123, forward strand.
AAATTATTAAAGAATGTTTTGCTGGTTGATTTTAATGGGTTGCCTAATACATACCAACCTCTTTGATTCCCAATATATTTGTTTACTTTAACAATACCATGTATAGTTGCATTGGTTCCTGTGATGGCAGCAACACTTGCTGAACCACTTGCAGTGCTTAATAAATTGATTTGATAAGGAGTTCCTCCGGATGTATACGTATTTAAACCATAATTATTAGAAATCTTCAAAATGCCACTGATTGAAATATTTTTACCTATTGCAACTGAATCTGCGCTTGAATTAATTTCTAAATTATTCACAACACTAGGAAACCCGCTACCTAAACTCGGGTTACTACTTGAGGTAGTGGTGTATATAACATTGGTTAGTGGATCAAAAGTACGAGTGGCGGTTCCATTTCTTATATTGCCGGTTGAAGTAGATTGGTCTACTAAACCGGAACTACTTGCTAATGCAAGCGTACTGCCAGCTTCAGTGGTAAAAGTTCCTGTGCCGGAGATATTGTTAGACCCTATGTCGATTTTTGCTCCTGATTTAATCAGCGTGGAGGTATTTACTGCAAAAGAATTGGTTACTTTAAAACCTGCTGAAGTGGTGTTTGAAATGATCAATTTGCCAAAAGTGTAACCACTTGCAGCAACTTGTTGAATAACACCCTCTCTTGAACCAGCATAATCTACTGTACTGTTTGCGTCTAATGTTTTAAGTGATAATCCGCTGGTATTGTTTTTTACAATGAGTGTAGCGTTGTTATTTAAAAATACATTGCCTTTTAAAATGGAATCTGTTGTTAGTGTAATTGGATTAGTACCATCACCAATCAACATTTTAGAAGTCGATAAAAGTACAATGGAATCTTTATTATTATTGCTATTACTGATAATATTAAATGCGGAAAAACCTTGATTTTTTATTGGAAAATTGGTAGGATTATTTATCGAAGTTGCACCGGTAGGGTCAGTTGTCCAGGAGCTTGCAGCTGTTAAATCTGCTGCGCCGCTTACATTGTAATAGTTGGCAAATACAATACCACTGCAATTCGTCGTTTTATTACTTGCACCTGTTGAGCTAAATGTTACAACTTCCGGTGTGGAAACTGTGCCGGCAGAATCTGCTGCAGCCCCAGATTTAACCCTAATATAAATAGGTGTTGAAGCTACAGTACCACCACTTGGTGAAACGGTAACAGTACTTCCAAAACCACTTGTGGCCGATGTTTTAGAAACTTCATATTTAGTACTACCGGTAACGGTTACATCATTGGTAAGGTTAGCGCCAGTTACATTAACAATTTGTGCATCAGAAGCACTTAAAGTGTTAGTAGCAAATCCATTCAAACTGCTTTTGTCGATTGTTACAGTAGGTACAAAATAGTCAGCAGTAGTACCTGTAATCGTTAAATTGGAAATTACAACTCCAGTGCTTGTTGTTGAGGAGTTTGCTCTCATAGGAACAAAACGAATATAAAAAGCTTCCCCAGGTAAAATTGTTATACCTAATGAAGACTTAGTAAATGAAGTTGATGAAGTGTTAGCTGATAATACTACACCAGCACCAGTTGTTGTAGGTGTAATCGAAATATCTTTACCGTCAGTCGATTGCCATGAAGTACCATTGGAAGAATACAAAACAGCACCCAATACACTGGTACTAGATGAAGCGCTGTTGTAATAGGCAGACAAAGTAATATCGCTAATTAAAATCTTCTTTGTTGATGAGGTCGATGAAAGCTTGAACTCAAA
>CANHJH010000043.1 GCA_947460365.1 Sphingobacteriia bacterium
TAATAACTAAACTTTACCTTAATGAATTATTGGCAACCCATTGAATTAATCATTTAAATACAATACGCTGCAATTCCTTTCGCAAAAACTTTGGTTTCCACCTGTTGACGATGCACAGGAGGACGGGCTATTGGCTATAGGCGGAGACTTATCGGTAGAAAGGGTTCTATTGGCATACAAAAAAGGAATATTCCCCTGGTTCGAAGGGAATACGCCTCTTTGGTGGAGTCCTGATCCAAGATTTATACTGAACCCCTTCCATCTTTATGTAAGCAAGAGCATGAAACAAGTTATTCGCAGTAACCAATTTAAATTTACCATCAATCAGGCCTTTAAAAAAGTAATTCATTCTTGTAAAAATCAACCGAGGGAAGGGCAACTTGGCACCTGGATTACTGATGAAGTGGAAGCTGCTTATACGCAACTACATCAATTGGGTTATGCGCATAGTGCAGAATGTTGGCTAAATGATGAATTGGTTGGAGGATTATATGGAATTCGATTAGGTAAGGTTTTCTTTGGAGAGAGTATGTTCAGTAAAACCTCTAATGCCAGCAAATTTGCTTTCATTCAATATGTACAGCAACTTATAACAGAGGGGGTGCAAATGATTGACTGTCAGGTTTATACCAGTCATTTAGAAAGTTTAGGCGCTCAGATGATTGAAAGAAAAGAATTTATCCGCCTTTTATCTACCTATGAAGCAGATCGATAACCATACATCACTTCCACATCTCTTACAATTTTCTCCATATCCAAATCCTTTTCCTGTGGATCATACGACTGTTTTAAATTGCTGCCAAACACTACCGCTATTGTTTGCCAAAAAGCAGCTGCTACAAACCCTTTGTATTCATCAATAATTTCGTAGCAGTTATTCCCCGTTTCTCGGTTAATTAATTTCATCAATACTTTACCTTGGTAAACAGATAATTTAGTGAGTCGGTCAGCAAATTCGCGCTTTAAGTCTTTTTCTCGGTTTTTTATAATGGCTCTGCGCTTTTGTTTATCATGAACATTCACCAATTTCACATTTATTTCCCGCATAATTTTTCCGGCAGCTTTAGCATAGGGATAGGTGACGTAAACAGCATTTCTTAAACGAGTCCAATCGGCCCAATAATTTTTCCATTTCTTTGTTAATTTTCCATTCACCCAAACTGGAGGCAACCAGGATTGTCCAATTGTATCTCCTTCCGGAGTAATAAAAGCTTCTACTCTAACGGTGTCATTTATCCCTATTTGTGCAGACAATTGCATACCGGATAACAATGATATTGTCAGGAGTAATAATAGCGTATGGTAGTTCTTTTTCTTCAATTAAAATAAAATTAAGTATTACAACTCAATTTAATACTACTATCTAAAAAAAGTAACCTGACCGACTATACCATTTTTGTTAATTTTTCACCGGAGACTTTAACTCGCTGTATGATAGACATGATAAAACCTAGTACCGTAATTACAACACCTAACCAAAGTAAATTAATCATGGGGAACTCATACACTTTAAGGGTAAGTAGATCGGTAATGTTACCGGTTTCTTTTAAGCCTATTTCTAATTTGCCCGTTTTTTGATCGATTACTTTATTAAACACTAGAATTAAACTTTGCGACATTACGGTATCAGCTAATTGACGTAATTCGCTCTGACCTTTGATGGCAATACCCGGGTTAGCCCGATACAATTTTCCCTCTTTGGAAATCACTGTCATATCTAGAAACAAAGCCATTTCATCAGGTGCATAACGATTTTTTTGTTCAGCAGGATTAATGTTAACACTATTAAGCACGATCATGCCATTGCTGTAAAATATGGTGTCTTTTACCTTTAAGGTCCTATTTTGGAATTGGGTGGTATCTGCTCCTTTATTTTCCTGGAAGGAAGTGATGTAAACAAAGATGTCTTTATACCAATAATGTTTTGCAGCGGGGTTGGCAGCAAAACCCTCCATCCCTTTATTATTTTTAATTACATCCGGATACAATTTAAAGTTATCGTTACCCTGTTTCGATTTAAAATCGATTTCGAAATATCTTTTTCGGTCGAGGGGATTAACTGTATCTTTTTCATAGGTAACCATATATCTACCCATATCAGTAGCTACGCCCTTAAATAAGGTTAAATTTTCTGCAGGATTTCCTGCAGGGTTGGGTTTATTTCCCTCTTCTATTCTTAAAGGTGAAATGCCGGTGGTGTTCCAGCTTAACACTGTTTTTTTAGACGAAGAAATTAATATACCTAATAGCGCTATACCAAATCCAATATGAGCTACCGAAGCACCCGCGGCTTTGATTTTTCCTTTTAAGCCTAACCACAAATACGCAGTATTAGCAATTGTTGCAAATACAGCGCCAAATATTGCAATATGAATCGCTAGCAAAAAAGCAGGCCCTTTTTGTTCGTAATTGATATTTCCAAAAAGGCTTATAGCCAGAGAAATAGCTAACGAAATAATGGCAGGTAGGGTGATTTTTTGGAAATAGCTTTTAGGAGTAGATTTATATTTAAAGTATTGGGTAACCGCAGTAAGTAGTCCGATAAGAATTGCTACAAATATTTGGATTTGATTGTAAGCAAACTCAGGGTCTTCCGGAGGTGCAATATTGGTACCAAACAATTTATTCCAAACAGGAATGGAAGTTTTAGCAATAATAACTGCGCCCGCTAAAAATAATATCAATGAACCAATAAACATCCAAAATTCACGGCTATACGTTTGCTCTTCTTGTTGAATAGTTGGGATTGATTTATATCGAATAAAAAACAGCACTAAAGCTGGGATAAAAAACAGCAACACAAACAAAAGCAACTGGGTATTCATGCCTAAATCGGTGAAAGCATGTACAGAAGTATCTCCTAAAATTCCACTACGGGTTAAAAAAGTAGAATATAATATTAAGGAGAAAGAGATGATGTAAAAGAAATAAGTAGGACGTAATGAATATCCGGAATTTTTATAAACCAAATTGGTGTGCAATCCGGCAATTAAAGTTAACCAGGGTACTAAAGAAGCATTTTCTACAGGATCCCATGCCCAATAACCTCCAAAAGACAAACTCTCGTAAGCCCAAGCTGCACCCATCATAATACCTAACCCTAAAACTGCAGCAGAAAAAGAAGCCCAAGGTAGTGCAGGCTTAATCCAGCTATGGTCATTTTTGATTAATCCGGCAAATGCAAATGCAAAGGGAATTAATGTAGATGCAAATCCCAAAAATAAAATAGGCGGATGAATTACCATCCAATAATTCTGCAATAAAGTATTTAATCCGGTACCGTCTTTAATAAAAGACAAATATTCTGGGCGACTAAAAATAGGTGCTTCCATTTCGTTTCTGAGCAATACAAAAGGACTACTACCTACTTTCACATTAAAGAAATAAACACCTAATACCATTGTTGCTAAGGCAAACTGCGTGATCGATACAACACTCATTACAGGCTTCTCCCATTTGCCGGCTTTCCAAATGATGATCCATCCTAAAAAGCAATTCCAGAAACTCCACAATAAAAAGCTGCCCTCTTGTCCTTCCCAAAAGCAGCTTAATAAGTACTCTATTTGTAAACTTTTATCGCTGTGCGTATAGGCGTATTTATATTCAAATAAATGATTGGAAATAACATAATACAAAACCAAAAACATGGACAATATACTGATGGTTACAGCGCCAAATGAAAATCTGGCAATTTGGAGCCATGGCTTTTGCTCTGCAGTGTTTTTACAAACATCTGCCTTATAAAAGGAAAAGGCTGATAACATGGATGCTACCAAGCTCAGTACTGCAAAAAAATGACCAATTTGACCGGGTAATAAATGTTCACCTATATAGTTCATGAAAAAGCAATTCAGTTAGATTAAGATAGTGTTTAGTTGGAGGCTTGTAAATTATTTTTCATCGCCCCCGGAGTGTCTTTGTATTTAGAAGGGCATTTCAACAAGATATTTTTACAATCAAAATAGCCTTCTTTTACAGATCCTTTCAATACCAAACGCTCACTTTTTTCCATATCAGTGGGTTTTGCGTCATGGTAAACCACTTTAATAGAGTTACCAAGGGTATCAACAGCTACAAAGCTTAAATAGTTCGGATTTTTAACGGCATCGTATTCAATGGGGTGCGACTTATCGATTTTGGCGATTAAATTAATTGGTTTACCCGGCTTAGCCTTGGCTGAAGCAATTGTTTCATAAGTTGTTAAATCACCAGAGAACTGAACTAAAACGGCGATGGCAGCTGCAATGAACACTAAAATTATAATATGAGTAGTTTTCATCTTTATATATTTATTTTAATAAATGGTTAGGTTGAATTAGCCTGGTTTTATTTTGTATTAAATCGCAAAAAAATCATCTAACTAAGTTCATAAGTTAAAAATTAGGATACAAAGTTAATTGAATGACTCAATAAACCTCGCTCCTTTAACTTAATCTTCATTTAATATCTTATTTAGTAAACAATGTTCAATTTTAGCATAAATCGGGCAAGCATATTGTGCTGATTTGAGAAATAGCCACTAACTTGCGTGCTGTTTTCAATTTTCATTTAACATGATAGATTTATCAAATTTCGACCCCAACGCCGTTTCAAACCCGAATAACAACATTTTTGGGCTTCCTGTTACAGAAGATGAAGCAAGGCTGGTTATTTTGCCGGTACCTTGGGAAGTAACAGTTAGTTATGGTGCAGGTACTTCTCGCGCCGCGGATCATGTATTTAAATCGAGCCTTCAAGTGGATATTTTAGATCCAGAAGGGAAAGATGGATGGAAGCAAGGTTTTTTCATGAAGGAAATTGATAAAAAAATATTGTTTAAAAGCGATTATTTAAGAAAAGAAGCAGAATTATATATTGACTATATTTCTCAGGGAGCTAAAACTGAAGAAAATAAATTCATGTGTAAGAGCCTAAAAGAAATAAATGAAGGCAATGAAATGATGAATAACTGGGTTTACCAACAAAGCAAAACACTTCTTGAAAAAGACAAGTTGGTAGCAGTTTTAGGAGGAGACCACAGTACGCCATTCGGGCTTATTAAAGCACTGGGTGAAAAGCATGGTTCATTTGGTATTTTACAAATTGATGCGCATTGTGATCTTAGAAAGAAATACGAAGACTTTGTTTATTCTCATGCTTCTGTAATGTATAATGTTTTGAATGAGATTCCTGCTTTAACTAAATTAGTCCAGGTAGGCGTTCGAGATTATTGCGAAGAAGAGTGGAATTATATTTGCAATAGTAACTTCAGAATCATTACCTACTTTGATAAGCTTATAAAAGAACGATTATTTGAAGGTCAATCCTGGAAAGACATTGCTGATGAAATAATTAATCACCTGCCACAAAAAGTTTATATCAGTTTTGATATTGACGGATTAGATCAAAAGCTTTGTCCAAGTACTGGAACCCCTGTTCCCGGTGGATTTGAAAGTGAAGAAATCATCTATTTAATTAAGAAAATAAAAGAAAGTGGCAAAGAATTAATAGGTTTTGATTTAGTGGAAATAGGTGTAGGAGAAACAGATTGGGACAGTAACGTTGGTGCTAGAATTTTGTGGCGCTTATGCAATTTAATTGTCTCATAGAAATTCAAAAGGCAAAAGTTAACAGTTAAAAGTCAGCCACATGAAAACATTCGACTACATTATTGTAATCAAGAAAAAAAGCAACAAACGGATTAATCGCATCAGCCAATTGATGTTGCTATTATCGCTCATTGCATTTATAGGCTCCACTATTTTATTGGCAGGAAAAAACATACCAACAATTGTCCTTTCGTTGTTAATATTAGCCTGGTGGTATTTCTGCTTTAATCAAATAAAAAGAGGCATTGAACCTTCCTTTAGATTGGCTTTGTTATTGGCTGCTATAGGATGGTACTTCCAAAAAGACGGCATTTGGATTTCCATCATTTATCTATTAGCCGCAGCATTAGAAAAGCAAGTAAAATTTCAGGAAGAGATAGCTTTTGATGATACAGAAATTGTAATCAACAGCTTCCCGAAAAAAAAATATGCATGGAATGATTTGAAGAATGTAGTATTAAAAGATGGCCTACTCACATTAGATTTTAACAACAACGTACTTGTTCAAAAAGAGGTAGACAGTGAAGTTTCGCCAGCTGTAGCGCAGGAATTTAATGCATTTGCACAACAAAATTTGACCAATAAACACCAATCAAAATAATGACAACTACTCCATATTTACTTTATTCCGATGGCGAGGGTAATATTTTTGAAGATGATACATTATATGCTGTAGGCCGTGCGGGTTGGGATGCATTTGAGGTGCCAGAAGAGCAGTGGATAGAATTACCAAATGGAGGAAATTTATATGAATTACCCGGCAGAAGAGGTATTGGGATTGATGTGCTGACCGGTGAAATGCGATTGTGTGAAAAAGGATGGGCTGTGGCTGCATTTATTCCGCCGGCTCATACTGGATTGTTTATTGCTGCATATGAAACATTATCGGATGCCCCTACCCTCCCATTATTTTGTTATACTGCGGTAGGTTGGAAAGACAATAAAAATTGGGTTCCGGCAGTAAGAATAGAAAAAGATATTAGGCAAGAGGCAGCAGGATATGACGATGTTGCGATAGAAAATGGTACAGACAGTTTATTGAAAAACTATCCGCATAATCGGTTGGTAAAGCATTTAATGGAAAATTGTTGCATGACGTATTGTTGTCCGGCAGCCAAGAACTTTGCATTAGGCAGATGGGAATGCCCGGTACCCACTTCACCGGCATGTAATGCCAATTGTATAGGATGTATCTCCTTTCAACCAGAAAATGAATCAATAGTTTCTACACAAGAACGTTTAACCTTTAAACCTACGGCTGAAGAGATAGTAGAATTTACGGTACCTCACTTAATGAATGCACCATTTCCTATTATAAGCTTTGGGCAAGGTTGTGAAGGAGAGCCATTGTTAATGTGGGAAACCATTCGTGAGTCGATTATTGAAATCAGAAAACATACCGATAAAGGAAGCATAAATATTAACACCAATGGCTCTAAACCCGATGCGGTAGCAGCATTATGCAAAGCGGGTTTAAACAGTATGCGCGTAAGTACTAACTCAGCCCAAAAAAGTATTTATGAAGCGTATTATCGCCCTAACAACTATCAGTTTGAAGACATTATTGAAAGCTTAAAAGTAATGCGCGAACATGGTGGTTGGACGAGTATCAATTATTTTGTTTTTCCCGGCATTACCGATAGTGAGGCTGAATATGAAGCATTAAGAAAATTGATTAAAGAAACCGGGCTGAATATGATTCAATGGAGGAATTTTAATATAGACCCAGATTGGTATATGGGCAGAATGGGTATGTATGAAACCGGTGAAATGTTGGGGATTCAACAAATGATGGACTTAATCAGAGAAGAATTTCCTGATTTAAAGTTTGGCTATTTCAATCCACCTATAGAAAGAATCAAAGGCGATTATTATACAAGCTATGCAGGTGCTTCGCAATAATTCAACCCTAAAAGGGATAGCACTTGCAATAATTGCAGCCTTGCTATGGTCGGGGAATTTTGTTATTTCCAGAGCTGTAAAAAATGACATCAGTCCAATTACCTTGGCTTTTTACAGATGGCTAACAGCAAGCATCATCATATTGCCTTTAGCCTGGAAAGCATTTAAGCAAGAACAAGCTATTATATCTACTAATATTAAGTACCTATTTTTTGTATCGCTTTCGGGTATAGCGGTATTTAATACCTGCGTATATGTTGCAGGGCATTATACATCGGCCATTAATATGGCATTAATTGGCACTACCTCCTCGCCTATATTTGCTACCGTTATGGCGGTGGTGTTTTTGAAGGAAAGACTGAGCAAATTCAGGATTTTGGGTATGATCATTTGTATTGCAGGAATTATACTACTCATCTCCAATGGAAGCTGGGCAAAGCTTGCGGCATTTCATTTTTCAAAAGGAGATCTCTGGGTATTAGCAGGTGCATTTGCATTTGCAGTGTACAATGTATTAGTAAGAAGTAAACCTGCCAACATTAGTGCAATCAATTTCTTATTCATAATTTTTGTATTAGGCACCATCATGTTGTTCCCATTTTATTTAAAAGAGGTGATAGTAGATTCCCCTACTAAATGGAATCAAACACTTTTATTGTCCATTTTGTATTTAGGGGCAGGTACTTCTGTAACCGCATTTTTATGCTGGAACTTGGCTATACAAGCATTGGGGGCAAGCAGAACAGTGTTATTTGGCAATCTGATTCCACTTTTTAGTATTATAGAAGCAGTGATTTTATTGGGAGAAAAAATGACGATAGCTCATATTATCAGCGGCACAATTGTAATAGCCGGATTAACCATTGCAAATATCAAATCGAAATAATGGACATTACCACTACTACCTTAGTGCTGTTGTGCGCCTTTGCATTTCTTGCAGGCTTTGTAGACGCAATTGTTGGCGGCGGCGGACTCATACAAACACCAGCAGGTTTAATTTTAATGCCACAGTATGCTGTAGGTACTGTAATTGGTTCATTGAAAATTCCTGCATTTACGGGAACCGCATTTGCAGCGAGACAATACTTGAAAAAAGTTTCTATACATTGGAGACAAGTAGCCATCATGGGTACCATTGCATTTGTATCGGCCTTTGCGGGTTCGCAATTGCTATCACAAATGAGTAATCGATTTATGAAGCCAGTAATTTTTATTGTACTATTAGGCGTAGCCATATATACGTTTACCAAAAAAAACTTCGGACAACAGGTTCATAAAGATTTGCCCATTGAAAAAAGTTATATGTATGCGGTGTTGATTAGTTTGGTCATTGGTTTTTATGATGGATTTATTGGACCGGGTGCAGGCAGTTTTTTAGTAATGGCTTTTATTAGTGTTTTAGGGTATGATTTTTTGAAAGCGGGGGCACATGCCAAGCTAATTAACTTATCTACTAATTTAGGCTCTATTTGCCTATTTATGTTGAAGGGATCAATAATATGGTCGGTAGCCTTGCCAATGGCCGTGAGCAATGGAATTGGGGGTATTTTAGGTGCAAAATTGGCTATTCATAAAGGCAATCAGTTTATCCGGGTATTCTTTTTATTGGTTATTACCGCAACGCTTTTAAGGTTTGGCTACGATATATTTTGGAAAAAGTAAAATAATAAAATAGGGCTAATATGAATGAAATAAATTCAATAGACCAATACATTTCAACTTTTCCGGAAACAGTACAGCTATTGCTTCAACAAGTTCGGGCAACTATTCAACATGCAGCACCCGATGCTACGGAGGCCATCAGTTATGCCATGCCAACATTTAAACTCAAAGGCAACCTTGTCCACTTTGCAGGTTATAAAAACCATATAGGCTTCTACCCTACTCCATCAGGCATTGAGCCATTTAAAGATGAATTAACCCGCTATAAATGTTCAAAAGGCGCTATACAATTTCCGATTGATGCGCCACTTCCCATTGCACTAATTCGAAAAATAGTGTTACACAGGGTTCAAATAAATAAGTCACTACCCGCTAAAAAGAAATCATAGCGTTTATAAAGTGTTAATATTCCCCCTACCTTAGGCAGGCAAAAGCAATTATTAGCTTACCTTTAATTATATATGCAATACAGTTTTGAGCAACAAAAAAATTTACAAGCTACTGTAATTACAGCGGTAATTACAGCGGTACTTTTTTTGATCTTTTTTTATGTTCATTACAATAAACCCATTCCTCCCGCTCCATCATTGGGAGAGGGTATTGAAGTGAATTTGGGGGATGCAGAAACGGGCTTGGGTGATGTGCAACCAATGGCACCGGGAGCATCAGCGGAGCAAACAGATCAAGTAGTTACACCTAAAGCAGCAGAAACTACGCTACCCATCACACCACCAGCTACTGCATCGGAAGAGGATGTTGCAGTTAATCATCCTACCAAAAACAAGCCCAATAAAACCAATCTACCTCCAATAGAAAAGCCCATACCTGCACCTAAGCCCAAAGCAATTTTTAAAGGGTCTGTTGCCAACGGAACAGGGGGTAACAATGCCGACAGTTACAATGGCGCTAAAAATCAGGGTATTGCCGGAGGAAAGGGAGATCAGGGTAATCCAAATGGGAATCCTAATTCGGATAGTTACACAGGAAATGCTGCAAGTGGAAATGGTGGTTCAGGAGGAGTTGCCATTAGAAGTGGATTAGATGGTAGAAGAATTACCAAATTGCCCTCCTTTGAAGATGATTTCAATGAAAATGCAAAAGTAGCAGTAGATATTACAGTGAACCAAGCTGGACAAGTAATTGCAGCCAGTATTAATCCTAAGGGAACTACCACCAGCAATAGTAATATTAGAAATATTGCTTTGAAAAAAGCACGCTCCTTAAAATTAAACAGTGGTGCTGAAGAAGAACAATCCGGCACATTGATTTTCAATTTTAAATTACGCAGTTAATATTTTATGCATCTTTGCAGTGCAATGAATTATCAGGAAACCATTGATTATTTATACCATACCCTCCCTCTATTCAGTAGAATAGGTGAAGCTGCTATTAAAAAAGATTTAACCAACACCCTTGCGCTGTGTGAAGCATTGGGTAATCCTCAACATCAATTCAAAAGCGTTCATATAGCAGGTACCAATGGCAAAGGCTCCACCAGCCATATGTTAGCTGCAATTTTACAACAAGGTGGATATAAAACAGGTTTATACACTTCTCCGCACCTGCATGATTTCAGAGAGCGAATTAAAGTGAATGGAATGATTTGCGAAGAAGCATTTGTTATTGCCTTTACCGAAAAAATTAAACCGCTGATAGAAAAAATTCAACCTTCTTTTTTTGAAATAACGGTTGCAATGGCTTTTGATTATTTTGCACAACAAGGGGTTGATATTGCGGTGATTGAAGTTGGACTTGGAGGAAGACTAGATAGTACCAATGTTATTATACCAGAGCTTAGCATCATTACGAATATAGGTTGGGATCACATGAACTTACTTGGTAATACTCTAGAAGCTATTGCAAGCGAAAAAGCGGGTATCATTAAACCATTTGTTCCGGTGGTGATAGGTGAAGTGATTGATGAAACCCGACCAGTTTTTGATGCAGCAGCTTCTAATAGTTTGATCAGCTATGCGCAAGAAAAAAGATACATCAGTGATTGGTTATTTGATGGCCCCAATATTACTATAACAGTAGTAGATAAATTAAAAAACGAGTATGAATCGTACACGTTGGATTTGCCCGGATTTTATCAAACCAATAACCTCATAACAGTTTTAGAAGCCTGTACAATCCTAGAAAAACTTGGATGGAACATCAACTACCCTATCATAAAAGCAGCATTGACTCAGGTAAAAAAAATAACCGGATTGCATGGAAGATGGGAAATTATGCAACAATACCCCAAAGTGGTACTAGATGTTGGGCATAATGCCGAAGGCATAAAAGCCATTAATCAACAGTTGGATTTATTGACCTACGATCGTTTGCATATAGTGATGGGTATGGTAAAAGACAAAGATATTTCGACTGTACTTTCCTTACTGCCTACCTATGCGCAATATTATTTTACCAAAGCTTCTATCCCCAGAGCATTAGATGAACTTACTTTACAGCAGATGGCTTTAACACATGGGCTAAAGGGGGAAAGCTATATTAAAGTAAATGATGCTGTTATAGATGCGCTAAAAAATGCAGCCCCTAAAGATCTGATTTTAGTTTGTGGAAGTGTTTTTGTTGTGGCAGAAGTTAACGCTGAATTATTTAGCAACTAACCAACCTAACTTACACGCAGCTGCGTACATGGCGCCTATTTGTGAACCATGCGTAAATGAATGAGTGAGCAGCATCTCCATAAATTGTTGTTTAGATACCATCATTAATTCTATATCTTCAAAAGGGTCTAATTGAATGTCTTTCATTTGTTTAGCTCCTTTTGCCAAATAAAACCAAGCCCGATTATTTTCTAATGGCGGGTTGGGGTGTATCGTATACAATAATTCCATTTCATTAGTTGAGAAGCCTGTTTCTTCTTCCATTTCCCTTAAAGCGGCCTTCATCGGTTCCTCGCCCGGATCTACCATACCACCAGGCAATTCAATCGACAGGATACCCGCAGCCTGACGATATTGTTTAACCAGCACAACTTCTTTGTTTTCTGTAACAATAAATACATTACAAAATGATGGCACATCAATTACTAAATAAGGCGATAAAATACGTCCATCCGGCAATTCTACTTCTTGCTCATGAACAGTTAACCACTTTTTCTGATACTTAATTTCAGTACTTATCAAATTCCACTTATTAATCATCTCGTTTATTTAAAGAGTAGTTAATTTATTCATCTTCATTAAAGCGTAAAAGATATTGCAATTATGCATAGCCTGTAGGAAGCATTGAGATTTGAATTTATTGATAAAGTCATCCCATTCTAACAAAACCACTTCAATGCTTTCCTCCAAATCACGCACAGCAGTAGCATCAAATACCCCGCCAGTTGCCAGGAACATTCTGAGCATATTGGTATTTGTGGAAGGATTGGGAGAAAGGCATCCCAAGGACTCTATTTTTTCAAATCTATAGCCGGTTTCTTCCATCAACTCACGGGCAATTGCATCTTCCGGAGTTTTATCGGAAGGGTCCATACATCCGCCAGGTATTTCTAATGAAATGCAGTCTAATGCTGGTCTGTATACATTCAATGCAATCACTTTACCCTCTTTGGTTATTGCCAGCGCAGTAGCAAAATCGGGATAGCCAAAAACATAATATGGCTTGATGATCGTGCCGTCTGACTTTTTATATGCATGAACGCGAATATCTACCCAGTTATCTTTAAACAGCTGATCCGATTTTAACAGCTCCCATTTTTGTAACTCACTCATTACCAATTATTTTTTTCACGAAGCGCTGTAATATGAGCTACATGATGTTTCCCATGCCAGGCATACATACCCAATAATGACCACAAACTTATGCTGATTGCTCGTTCAGGATGGTATACTTCTCGCATCCACTCTTGTTCCATTAGTTCTTTAATGCATACATACCAACGTTGGTGTAATGCGTGCAATAATGTTAATGAGATATTAATGGGCAAAGTTTTTACATCATTTAAATTAGTCCACTCATTTTCCAAATAAGGTTTGATTACAGGCTTATTTTCTGTTAATCCCAATTTAAATCTGCAATAAGCATTCATGTGACTATCAGCCAAATGATGCACTACCTCATGCACCGTCCAACCACCCGCTCTATAAGGCGTATGCAATTGAGCTTCATCTAAATTAATCACCGCTCTTTCTAATTCTTCGGGAAGAAAATGAATATCTAATAACCATTTATTTTTCAGTTCTTCAGCATATGGCTGTGGAGTGTATTTGCCAATTGGGTAACGAGGATCGGTCATTTAATTGAAAATTAATAATTGATAATGGGTAATTGACAATTGATAATTGATAATTGACAATTGGTAATGGGTAATGGGTAATGGGTAATTTTTAATTTTTAAACTCATGACCGGTTAAGTGTATAAATACATCTTCCAAATTGGCTTGTTTAACTTCTTTTGGCCGCTCAAATCCGGTTGCTACCAATTCATCAATCAATTGATCGGGGGAGTTTAAGGCAATTATATTACCATTATCAATAATGGCTACCCGATCGCAAAGCACTTCGGCTTCATCCATGTAATGCGTAGTAATTATTACCGTTGTACCTTGTGCCCGAATATTTTTAATGAGCTCCCACAAGTTTCTTCGTGCCTGCGGATCTAATCCTGTGGTAGGCTCATCTAAAAAAATTATTTTAGGCTGATTAATTAAGGTAGTAGCAATAGAAAATCGCTGCTTTTGTCCACCGCTCAATTCTTTATATTTAGCTTTTTGTTTATCACGCAGATTAACTTTGTCCAGGAGCGTTAATGGGTCTACATCCCGATTATACAAACCTGCAAAAAGCGTAATTAATTCGGTAAGATTTAATCCGGGATAATATCCGGATGATTGCAATTGTACTCCAATGATTTTTTTTATTTCATTGGGTGCTTCTTCTAAATTCATACCGTTTACCCATATCTCCCCACTTGTTTTTTCTCGAAGAGTTTCAATGATTTCTAGTGTGGTTGATTTACCGGCACCATTTGGACCTAGTAATCCAAATATCTCACCTTCCAATACTTCAAAACTGATCCCTTTTACTGCATGAAAAGATCCATACTTTTTATGTAGGTCCTTCACACTAATCATTACTTTGTTCATAGGGTTAAAATTTATATACAATTCCAATAGATTGATTCCCTGCACCAATTCCAACGGTAGACTGGCTATATTTTTGATTAAACAAAGTGATTGCCATTAAGAGTTTTTTTTGTGAAGCCATTGTAAAATAGCCTCCAGCGGCTGCAGTCAGGAACCCACCTCCAATTAATGTCCAACCCAAACCCTTATTTGATCCGGATATTTGATTTACGCCATAAATAATTCCAAATGCGCCCACAAAACTCGCCAGCTGACCAACTATTTTATTGGTTTGATGTTTTTCATATAATCCAATGAGATTTGCATCCCCCGTTCTGAAAAACAAGTGTTTAAACTCGGAACTCCCTTTAAATATACTATCATGAAAAACTATATTATTGGGTTTAGTTGAAATAATATAGGTCATTCCGGCGCGATTTAATTTTTGTTGGGCATGGGCACTGATGTTAAATAAAAAAATGACCAACAGTAATAATCCTGTTTTTTTCATGAAAATTGATTTAGCCATATATACTTTAGCGTAGTTATTGAAGTTAAAATTATGAAAAATTAATTCCATAAAGGGATATACATTTTAATAAAGATACTATGTAGCA
>CANHJH010000044.1 GCA_947460365.1 Sphingobacteriia bacterium
AACTGATTGCTTTATAAGGCTTTTCAGGATAAAAACCAATTGACTCAGTAACTGAAAACGGTCCATTTGCTTTAACCAATTCCAAAAATACATGACCTGCTCTGGAAGTTGTATTCCACAACATACCTGGATTGTTATTGTCAGGTACATCAACACATAATTTAACCGAGTATGTTGCCCCTTCATTTTTAATTGCGCCTAAACACTTCAAAATTTTATTGATATCAACTGGAACAACTGCGTTAGGTGCTGCGAAAATAATAGATTCTGGTGTTGCAGCATTTGCACCAGCACTACCACTACCACTCATCATATTAACTGGGACATAAGGTTCAATGGCAAAATTGTCCCCCAAATATGTTGTATAAGGTAAATAATAATTAATAGTGAATAATTTAACTCTACTACTGGATACAATTACTTCACGTAAAGTGCAATCAGCACAGTCGGCAAATGATTTTATAGTTGATTCATTACCCGAACTTGCAGAGCCATTTTTGAGGTAAGTTTTTCCAATCGGTATTCCATCCATATCATAAATTACAATTTTGCCGGTTAAATTATTAAAATTCATCGTTTTTTTATGCTCACTATACCATGTAGAATCTGGTACTGTTCTTAGAAAGAGTCCCCCGGTAGATTTTTCATTATTCATCGCAGCTAATTGAATGTATTCACCAGTTTCATTATTGAAATAAATAGGCACCATTAAATTTCTTTCTCCTAACGTGTCAAAAGAATTTACTGAAGCACTCCAATTTTTAATGTTAATTGCAGGTAAATAAGGTTCATCGGTAATATTAACTGCTTTGCCTCTCACTTGCTCGTGAAAATCAGGCGCATTCTTTTTTGTTTCCATTATTGTACCATACCATTTTTGAACAGCTGTTTTCATCTGCTGAATAGCTGGTTTTTCAGTTTCAATAGCCAATTCTTTATTACATGATAATTGGGTAATTAAACATAAAAACATGAATAATTTACCCCCCCCCCATTTTTTTGCACATAGTGTTAAAATTTAAAGATTGATTTAATTTTTTAAATTTAATATAATTTATTAACTATTTATACTAATATTTATAGTTTATTTATATTTATTATGCTTTTATTATAATTTTTTCGATGTATTTAATGGTAAATTTATTTTAGGCAATCGTATAAAAAATAGAAACTATACATAAATCTTTCGTTTCCATTTATCATTCTTTTCTGTCATCTTTCCCGATAAAAAAATACCTTTAAGCACCATCTGATTTCATCAAAACTCTACTAAAAAATTTGCTATGCGTTATACCTTCCTGCTCATTTTTTGCCTGACCGGCCTTTCCTTATCGGCCCAAACAACTAGTAAAATTGCCGACAAAACCAAAAACATGAAACGCTTTGATGGCTACTTCCCTTTTTGGTGGGATGCATCGTCCGGTAAAATTTGGTTGTTGGTAAACAAACTTGATCAAGAATTTTTGTATGTAAATTCTTTGCCAGCTGGATTGGGCTCCAATGATATTGGGCTAGACAGAGGACAAATAGGTGATACCCGCATTGTGTACTTTCATAAAGTGGGTAAGAAATTAATGCTAGTTCAACCCAATTACGATTACCGCGCTAGTTCATCTGATATTAAAGAGCAAAAAGCGGTGAGAGAATCTTTTGCCCAATCTACCATTGCCGGCTTTACAATTGATGAAGAAGAAAACGATCAGGTATTAATTGATTTTACTTCTTTTTTATTAAGAGATGCACATGGTGTTGCCGATAAAATTAAAAGTATGAAACAAGGCAGCTATACCCTTAATGAAGCGCGCTCTGCCGTTTACATACACAACACTAAAAACTTTCCAAAGAATACCGAATTAGAGGCCAGCATTAGTTTTACAGGCGGTGCCGATGCCGGCAAGTTTGTTGCTACTGTAACGCCTTCTACGGAAGCTATTACACTGCGCATGCATCACTCGTTAATTGAATTACCCGACCATCAATATAATCCACGCCCCTACGATATCCGAAGCGGGTATTTTGGCATCAGCTATTTCGATTACAGCAGTGATTTTACAGCGCCTATCGAAAAAAAGTTTATCTCGCGACATCGGTTAAATAAAAAGGATCCATTCGCGGCAATGAGCGAACCCGTAAAGCCCATTGTTTATTATTTAGATAATGGTACACCTGAACCCATTCGCTCTGCTTTATTAGATGGAGCGAGATGGTGGAATCAGGCATATGAAGCCGCTGGTTATAACCATGCGTTTATTGTAAAAGTATTGCCCGATTCTGCCGACCCGATGGATGTTCGGTATAACATGATCAATTGGGTGCACCGGTCTACCAGAGGATGGAGTTATGGCGCCTCTATTACCGACCCTAGAACAGGTGAAATCATTAAAGGTCAGGTTACTTTGGGGTCACTACGTGTGCGGCAGGATTATTTAATTTTTACCGGCTTACTTTCGCCTTTTGAAAACGGCAAACCTATTCCGGAAACCATGAAAGCAGCGGCTTTACAGCGTTTGAGACAATTAGCTGCGCATGAAGTGGGGCATACACTTGGCTTACAACACAATTATGCTTCTAGTGTAAATAATCGTGCATCAGTAATGGATTACCCGCATCCAAATGTATTTGTAAATGAAAAAGGCGTTATCGATTTTTCAAAAATATATACCAACGAAATTGGGGAGTGGGACAAAAGAGCCATTGTATATGGCTACAGTGATTTTGCTGTAGGAACTGATGAAAACACTGCCTTGAACAATATCTTGGAAGAGAACAGAAAAAAAGGGTTGTTGTTTATAGCTGATGCCGATGCCCGTGCAGCCAGCGGCTTTCATCCCAATGCACACTTGTGGGACAATGGAAATGATGCGGTTACTGAACTAAACAATGTATTAGCAGTAAGAGATAAAGCCCTGCAGCAATTTTCTGAAAATGCCATTCCGGTTAACACCCCCATGAGTAAACTAGAAGATGTGTTAGTGCCTTTGTATAACTATCACCGTTATCAGGTAGAAGCTGCTACAAAATTAATTGGTGGAATTAACTACAATTATAATGTACGTGGTGATCAACAAAGTAATCCGGAGATTTTATCTAAACCTGCTCAGGAAAAGGCTTTAAAAGCAGTACTGCGTTGTTTTTCACCCGATGTACTTACGTTGCCTGAAAGTATTATCAGCCTTATTCCCCCTCGCCCTCCATTGTATTATTCAGTTGGAGAATTATTTGCCAAGAGAACAGGGATGAGTTTTGACGCATTGGCGGCTGCTGAAGCGCTGACTAATTTTCAATTGAGTTTTTTATTCAATGCCGAAAGGGCAAATCGATTGGTTCAGTTAAAAGGCAGAACCAATACCATTGGTTGGGATGATGTATTAGATGAAACCATTAATACCATTTGGAAAGCTGTACCCGAAAAGGGTTTGAAAGGATTGGTTCAGCAACAAACCCAACAAATGGTACTAACCTGGTTATTGGGATTAAGTCTAAGTGAGCAAAGCAATTACCTGGTTAAATCTATTTGTTTTGATCGATTACAAACGCTTAAAAAGTATGCCGAACAAATGAGTAAAACGGCTAATAATAAAGCGCATTATTTATATGCCATTGAACGAATAGACAAGCCTAAAGACATTAGTCTGCCTATTCACAAAGAAATACCGCCGGGCGCACCTATTGGTTGCGACTTGGAATAAATAAAAAATCCCCGATAATATTTGTTATCGGGGATTTTTTTATTGTGAAGGAGCTGTAGTAAGCTATTATACCAACATTCTTACCGGCTCTTCTAATAATTGTTTTAAAGTTTGTAGGAAAGCTGCGCCTGTTGCGCCGTCTACTACTCTGTGATCGCAACTTAAGGTAACTTTCATTACATTTCCGGCAACCACTTGTCCCTTTTTAACAACAGGTTCTTGTGCAATACCACCTACTGCTAAAATGCAGGAGTCGGGCGGATTAATTATTGCAGTGAATTGATCAATGCCAAACATTCCCAAATTAGAAATGGTGAAAGTACTTCCTTCCCAATCTGCCGGTTGTAATTTTTTATCTTTTGCTTTTTGTGCATAGTCTTTTACTTCTGCACCTATTTGACTCAATGATTTTCCATCGGCAAAACGCACCACTGGTACTAATAAACCTTCATCCACCGCAACTGCTACTCCAATATTAACGTGTTGGTTGTAGCGAATAAAATCGCCCATCCAGCTACTGTTTACTTTAGGGTGTTGCTTTAATGCCATTGCTGTTGCTTTTAACACCATATCATTAAAGCTGATTTTAACAGGCGCTAATTCATTCATTTTAGCGCGCGCTGCAATAGCTGCATCCATATCGATGCTCATAGTAAGGAAGAAATGCGGTGCGGTAAATAAGCTTTCGCTTAACCGTTTGGCAATTACTTTACGCATTTGAGATACAGGTACATCGGTATAACTTACTGTGCCTAGAGGAGCAGCCGGTATAACCGGAGCGGCAGCTTTTGTTGCAGATGTGGAAGTGGTTGTTGAAGCAATAGCATTTGCTACCGGAGCATTTGCTGCTGCTGGTGCATGACTGTCTACATCTGTTTTAGTAATTCTTCCGTTATCGCCTGAACCTTTTACATATTTTAAGTCAATACCTTTTTCGGCTGCTAATTTTTTAGCCAATGGGGAAGCTAATATTCTTCCTTCATTTACTACAGCTTCTGCGGTTGGTTGCTGAGGAGCTGCCTGCATTGCAGGGGCTTGAGGAGCAGGAGAGGTTTGCGTTGGAGCAGCAGCAGGAGCAGATCCTCCATTTGCTTTAACAGCAGCAACAATTCCGTTTACATCTAAGCCGGGCTTGCCAATAATGCAAAGCAAATCATTCACCAATATTTTCTCACCGGCTTTAGCACCTTGATACAATAAAACTCCATCTTTATAACTTTCCAACTCCATAGTGGCTTTATCTGTTTCAATATCAGCCAATACGTCTCCCTTCTTCACTACGTCGCCTACCTTTTTATTCCATGTTGCAATAACTCCCTCCGTCATGGTATCACTTAAACGAGGCATTAAAACCACTTCATCCATAGCTGCTAAATTAGCGGAAGCAGGGGCACTGGCTGCTGGTGCTGTTGTTGCAGGTTCAGGAGTAGCAACGGTAGGTGCACCGCCATTTGCATGCTGATTAATTAAGGCTGTTACATCTTCGCCCGCATTTCCAAAAATTGCCAGCAAATCATTTACCTGCAACTTACCACCCACAGGAGTTCCGATATGTAACAATACGCCATCCTTGTAACTTTCCAGCTCCATGGTAGCTTTATCTGTTTCTACTTCAGCCAACAATTCACCTTTTTTTACTTGGTCTCCTACCTTTTTGTGCCATGCAGCAATTACACCTTCTGTCATGGTATCACTTAAACGGGGCATTAATATCACTTCAGCCATCTCTATCTATACTTTTATGAGCCGTGAAATTACGTTAAAAATTAACTTATTGGTCGCTTAACACCATGAAAAAAGGTTGGAATTTAGCAAATAGCTATTTTCCAACCTTTTTTTTATAAAAACGTTACAAAAAATTATTGTCCCTGTGCCAAACTATATGCTTTTTTCCCTCCCCACACATTCAATATTTCTGTAGAAGCCACTTTATAGTCCGTAATCATCAGTTTATACAATTCTACAATATCAGTTTGTGTGACCGGCACTTCACCAATACTCTCGAACCTGCAACGGAACTGATTTACGAGGTTGGTGAATACAGAACCGGTAGGCCATACTTGTGTTCCTCTATTAGAAATGGTCACCAATTTAAATAATCCCATGGTGTGTTGTAAACATTTTTCTGCTATCTGATTGGGTTGTTCATTGCTCTCAATAAACATATCTACTCCAACAATATATTGATCATCTTTTTCTACTGTTTCTAACATCGGATTTTTTTCCAATTTAAAATTAGTAGGCGTAACATAATGATTACTTAATACTGGTCGGGGGTGATGAGCAGGAACTTTTCCAAAATTACCGATGATAGCCTGAGCAAATTCGGTGGTGTTGAGTGATTGAGTGGACTTATCACCAAAATCACCGGTATGTACCCCGCTTTCTAATGTATAGAGCAATGCGTTTTCAATCATAGCAGATGTTTCCATCAACCCTAAATGACGCAGCATACCAAAACCACTTAATAACAAAGCGGTAGGATTGGCAATGTTTTTACCGGTAATATCTGGCGCGGTTCCGTGCACTGCTTCAAAAATTGATATATGATCTCCAATATTAGCAGATGGGGCAAAACCCAAGCCACCTACTAAGCCTGCGCATAAATCACTTACAATATCGCCCTGTAAATTGGTTAATACCACTACATCAAATAAATCGGGGCGGCTAACCAATTTCATACATAAATCATCTACAATAATATCATCTGCTTTTAGCTCTGGATAGTCCTTTGCCACTTCATAAAATACTTCTAAAAACAATCCATCAGTAATTTTCATGATGTTGGCTTTATGGCCGCAGGTAATGCGCTTCGCGCCCTTTTTCTTAGCCATTTCAAAGGCATATTTAATTACCTGTAAGCTACCCGGACGGGTTATGAATCTTCTGCTCAGCGCAACATCTTGCGTAAGCATGTGTTCTATTCCGCCATAAGTATCTTCAATGTTTTCGCGCACAATGGTGACGTCAATCGGAATACCCGCTTTACTGAAAACAGTATCTACTCCATGTAAGGTTTGAAAAGTTCTTTTATTGGCATAAGTGTTCCATGTTTTTCGAGCGGTAACATTTACACTTTTTACCCCTTTACCTTTAGGCGTTTCCATGGGCCCCTTAAATAAAATCCCTACTGATTCAATGGCGGACTGTGCTTCGGGAGTCATGCCATTACTGTATCCCTTATCGAAAACCCACTTCCCCATGTCCACAAATTCATATTCTAACGGCACTTTAGCAGCATTAAATATAGATAAAACGGCATCCATAATTTCGGGTCCTATCCCATCTCCTTTGGCAACAGCAATTTTTGTCATATTGATGATTTATTTGGTATTTGTACTATTTTTTTTGTTATAGCATGAAATTTGCCAAGCATGATCGTTTTGGGTGGTAGGCAAATTTGCCATACAGCCCATTTAATGTATATATTTTATTACTATCTGATAATTTCTCATAATTCAACAACACATTATCCACTATTAATTTGTAAGAGTTGAATGAACATTTTTGCGATGCAAATGTACGAACCGATGTTAGTAATTGTTTATTAACATTTTGAATTAATTTAATGAATCGTTAAAATTAAAGAAGGTATTTCCCTAATTTTACTTTACCCAACTTTTCAGTTATGATTTCAAAAATTTCAGCCGGCATAGAAGTAACTGTAGAAACTTTCTACCAATCGGAATACAGTAATCCGCTTAAAGGTGAGTTTATGTTTGCGTATAGAATTACTATTGAAAATCATAACAAATTTGCTGTTAAATTGCTAAGAAGACAATGGTTTATTTTTGACAGCAATGGAGAGAAAAGAGAGGTGGAAGGAGAGGGCGTAGTAGGTGTTCAGCCTGTATTACAAGCCGGCGAACATTATCAGTATGTAAGCGGATGTAGCCTTAAAACCGAAATGGGTAAAATGTGGGGCAGTTATCAAATGGAGAATTTGAATAACAAAGAATTATTTGCAGTAAAAATTCCTGCATTTGAGTTATTGTCTCCTTCTAAATTAAATTAATTTACGCATTAAGACGGCTTGTATTTTGCTTCATTAAACAGTTGTGCCGGATCTTTTTCCATCAATTCTTTTAGAGATATTTTCGGGTGTTTTTCCATCCATTTTTTTACAATTTGCCAACCGGTAAACTGACCAATATTTCCAGGAGATCCCTCACCCAAAGCCTGTGTATATGGTGCATCATTTAAATAGTCGCGGATTATTTGCGGATCTATTTTATAGAGCAAATCATTTTGTATAAACATGCTCCAAATGTTTTTTTCGTTCTTGATACAGCCTTCTAATTGTGCTTGCGTATACCCTGTTTTTAAACTGTCTTCAATATGTGGAAGAAATTGGTCAAGCATATAGAGTCTTTTGCCCGATTCTACCATCTGCTCAATCATTGGCTTTCCTGGCTTGGCAGATGGGTACATATCATCTATAATATTCTTCAACACATTTACCGGGATATATTCCGGCTGAAACTTTCTGGAAACAAAAGCCGGATACAATGCCTGTCCTTGTTCACTTTGGTAAATCGGATGATCTTTGCCCAAAAACAATTGCAGCCCCACCGCAATTGCATCTTGCGTTAATATACAACCAAAACTATTGATTGGCCCAATAAAGGTGATTAATTTAACAGGCAACTTATACTCCGGGAAATGATACTGCACGTATTGAAACCCTTTTTTAATGGCTGATTCAATAGGGTGTATATCGTTAAAGGTTTTATTGGAACTCGCATATATATACTGATACGAGCTGATAAAAGAACGGATATCGGCTGATGCAGTTTGTGGAGCAGAACCTAAAATATTAAAAACAAAATCAGTCGTAAATCCTGGATATTGCTGATGCAATACATTCATGGAGCGATCAATCTGCAAAGTATCTACAGCAAAGAGATCTTTCTCAAACCTTTGGGTAGTGAGGTTGATTTTAATACCGGACACGTCAGGTAATGGTCTATTTTGACCACAAGAAAACAACAATAAACTACTAAAAAAGAAAATTATAGCATATTTCATACGCGAATAAACGGAAAGGTTACTTATGATGTTGTTAAAATGTAGAAATTTGCGGTATGAAAATTTTTATTGCACAGCAAAACTATCACATTGGCAATTTTGAATATAATACAAACAAGATTATTGAAGCCATTCATACCGCTAAGGCCGCAGGTGGAGATTTAATACTTTTCAGCGAAATGAGCGTTTGTGGCTACCCAGCTAGGGACTTTGTGGAGTTTGACGATTTTGTTGATCAATGCCAGCAGGCTGTTCAAAAAATTAAATTACATGCCGATACTATTGGGGTACTAATTGGTAGTCCGGCGCAGAACACATTACAAAAAGGGAAAAGTTTGTTTAACGCGGCTTACTTTTTATACGAACAAGAAATTAAAGCGGAGATACACAAAACCTTATTACCTACTTATGATGTGTTTGATGAATACCGTTATTTTGAGCCCGCTTTTGAATGGAAGGTAGTGGAGTTTAAAGGAAAAAAAATAGCCGTTACCATTTGTGAAGATATTTGGAACCTTGGCGACAACCCGCTTTACCGGATTTGCCCGATGGATCAATTGATGCACCAACAGCCGGACTTAATGCTGAATTTAAGTGCCTCTCCGTTCGATTATACCCATGATGAAGATAGAAAAGCAGTGATAAAAGCAAATGTATTAAAATACAAAGTGCCGTTGTTTTATTGTAATGCAGTAGGTAGTCAAACAGAAATTGTATTTGATGGCGCTTCCTTGGTATTCGATAAAGATGCTAATTTATGTAAAGCCCTACCCATGTTTGAAGAAGCATTGGAATGGGTGGAGTTAAATGAGGATGGGACGATTAACGGGGAAATTGTTGAGCCCGCCAGTAGGATGCCTGATAAAGAATTAAACCCGGCTACTTTAGAAGAAGAACTGAACATCGCCCAGATTTATGATGCGCTGCTACTAGGTATAAAAGATTATTTTAGTAAGATGGGCTTTCAGAAAGCTATACTAGGCTCATCTGGAGGTATAGATTCGGCTGTAACACTTGCTTTGGCTTGCGATGCATTGGGAGCAGAAAATGTACGAGCCATTTTAATGCCATCTCCCTACTCTACTGAGCATTCTGTTGATGATGCAGTTCAATTAAGTAAGAATTTGAATAATCCATACGACATCATTAAAATTAACGATGTGTACGAAAGCTTCCTTCACACTTTATCGCCCTTGTTTAACGGATTGCCTTTTTCATTAGCGGAAGAAAATATTCAGAGCCGAAGCAGGGGTAATTTGTTGATGGCCATTGCCAATAAGTTCGGATATATTTTATTGAATACTTCCAACAAAAGTGAATTAGCCACCGGCTATGGCACTTTATATGGAGACATGGCAGGTGGATTGGGTATTTTAGGTGATTGTTATAAAGTACAAGTGTATGCGCTGGCGCGATTTATTAATCGCAATAAAGAAATTATACCAAGCAATATAATTATCAAAGCACCTAGTGCAGAATTACGTCCTAATCAAAAAGACAGCGACAGCTTACCCGACTATTCGGTACTCGACAAAATTTTGTATCAATATATTGAAAAGCGTAAAAGCCCGGCAGACATTAAAGCGCAAGGGTTTGATGGCGAACTGGTAGACAGAACTTTAAAGATGGTGAACAACAATGAATACAAGCGCAACCAGTTTTGCCCAATTATACGCGTTTCCCCAAAGGCTTTTGGCGTGGGTAGAAGAATGCCCATTGTAGGGAAGTATTTGAGTTGAGAAGCAAGAAAAGTAAGGAGCATGATTACATAAAAGAATGTTACCCATAACATATATCAAATTCAATCTTCCTTTTTATGTATCACCAACAACGGTATATGCGTATGGAATGCTAATTTTTTTGTTCTGCTTTTAATAAATAGTTTTTCGAAAAAAGAATGGCGTTTAGGTATTGATATGATCATTTGCACATGGTGTGAATCGGCAAATTCATTGATACCGTCAACATATTGCTCGCTTTGTGAAAAGTAATATTCCGGTTTAAAATTTTGCAATACAGTATGCACCGCAAATCCTTCTCCCATTACTTTTGCCGGGTATTTATTTTTGGATTCCTCCATATCTACTTCCACATTTAATACCAATAATTTGGCGTGTGTATCGTCTATTATTTGCTTGATTATATTTACCGGGATGTATTTATCTGCATGATCAAAATCGCAGGCCAACATAATATTATCTACTTTAACAAACCTTGCCATTGGAGGAATTATAAGTACCGGCACTTCAAATGAACTTGCAACAGAAGTAGTGTTGCTGCCAATTAAAGTTTCTTCCATTGCACCACCACCTGTAATACCCATAATAATGAATTCAATTGTTTCTCTGTTAGAGATTTGTTCTAAGCCGCCGCTAATAGAACCATATTCCACCACTGTATCTATAGCGATATTTGAATTGGGAAATTTAGACAACAAAGTTTCTTTAAATTGATTGATATTTTGCTGTGCCGTGTTTTTATAAGAATCTATTTCTAACATTTGCACCCCCGGCATCAAAGGATCTAATGCAATAGGCAATTCATACGCATGATACAATAATATTCTTTTAGCTTTAACCTGTTGAGCAAACTGTACTGCAAAGTCGGCAGCATTGGCGGCAGTAGTTGAAAAATCGGTTGGAACAATAATGGTGTTCATATTCATTGTTTATGTGCTGTGGTAAAGTTCAAATAAATATTTGTAATAAAATATGATGCAGGTCATTAAACAACCGCACATCTGCACACAAAAAACTCCGCGCAATGGCGGAGTCTTTCTTATTCGTACTTATACCACTTACAAGTTTTCGATGATGCCTGCAATACCTTGTCCGCCTCCTACACATGCAGAAACCATTCCGTATTTTTTGTTGAGTCGTTTCATATCATTTAAGACCTGAACGGTTAATTTGCTTCCGGTACAACCCAGTGGATGCCCTAAGGCAATGGCGCCTCCATTAATATTTACTTTTTCGGGATTTAATTCCAAGGTTCTCATTACCGCCAATGCCTGCGAGGCAAATGCTTCATTGAGTTCAATTAAATCGATGTCGGATAAGTTCATGTTTGCCTGCTTCAATACTTTAGGTATAGCTGCTACCGGACCAATTCCCATTATACGCGGATGAACACCGGCAGAAGCACAATTGACCAACCTACCTATTGGCTTAATGCCTAATTCTACCACCATTCTTTCACTCATCACCAATACAAATGAAGCACCATCACTGGTTTGTGAAGAATTGCCCGCAGTTACGGAGCCGGTTACAGAAAAAGCCGGTTTTAGCTTGCTTAAACCTTCTACAGTTGTATCTGCTCTTAACCCTTCATCGGTATCTACTACATAGCTTTTTACGGCTTTCTTTCCTTTTTCATTTACATATACTTCTTCAACAGTAATGGGAAGTATCCCGCTTTTAAAATAACCGTTCTCAATGGCTACTTTAGCTTTTTGGTGAGAGTTGTAAGCAAATATATCCTGGTCTTCTCTTGAAACATTGTATTCTTGCGCCACAGCTTCTGCTGTTAAGCCCATGCTTAAATAATAATCAGGTTCGTCTTTGGCAATAGCGAATGACGGAACCGTTTTCCATCCTGCAGTGGGTACTAAGCTCATGCTTTCTGTTCCACCTGCAATGATACATTCGGCCATGCCAGTTCTTATTTTTGCGGTGGCCATGGCGATACTTTCTAAACCACTGGCACAATATCTATTAATAGTAATGCCCGGCACCTCTATACCTAAAGCTTTTGCGGCAATAATTCTTCCAAACTGCAGACCTTGCTCTGCTTCGGGAACAGCGTTTCCTACAATCACATCATCTACCCTTTTTAAATCGAGCTGAGGAACCGATGCTGCTAGCCCTTTAATTACTTCAACCGCCAAATCATCGGGTCTGAAGAATCGAAATCCCCCTCTTTTGCTTTTTCCTACTGCGGTTCTATAACCAGCTACTATATATGCTTCTTGCATAATATTCAATTTATACTCAAATGTAGTAAAAATGATTAAAAGTTGTTTATGCAACTAAATTTTTTAATGAAGATCCGCATACCCATCAGGCCATAGTCTGATGGGTATGCGGAAAAATCGGTTAAATTTGCTGAAAAATTAGCTTTGTACTCATTAATCAGAAATGCCCTTTTTTGTTTTGATCCGGAGAAAGTACACCACTTCTCCATGCAATGCCTTAAAATGGGGGTTGCATTTCCAATTACCGAACCAATAATTAAACAATTATTTCAATATCACCCGACCGACTTACAAAAAAACGTATTCGGTTTACATTTCACCAATCCGGTTGGGTTAGGGGCCGGATTCGATAAAAATGCGTTGTATCTGAATGAATTAGACGCTTTAGGATTTGGTTTTGTGGAAATTGGCACTGTTACACCCAAAGCGCAAGCGGGAAACGACCAACCAAGGCTCTTTCGTTTACCGCACGATAAAGCACTCATCAACCGAATGGGATTTAATAATAACGGTGCTGCTGTGGTTAAAGAAAATTTAGCGAAATGGAATGATTCAAAAAATAAACATGCTACCAGTAAAATGATTGTGGGTGGTAATATAGGTAAAAACAAAATTACCCCCAATGAGCTTGCATGGCAAGATTATAACATTTGCTTTAATGAGTTGTTTGATGAAGTAGATTATTTTGTGGTGAATGTGAGCTCTCCCAATACGCCGGGATTAAGAGCGTTACAAGAAAAAGATGCCCTTAAAAAGATATTAAGTGAACTTCAGAACAACAATGCAGGTAAGTTAAACCCTAAGCCTTTATTACTAAAAATTGCGCCTGATCTAACCGACGAACAATTAGATGATATTGTTTCATTGGCTTTTGAAATACAATTGAGTGGTATAGTAGCCACCAACACCACCATTGACCGATCTATGCTCAGTACCCATTCGATACAACAAAGTGAAGCTATTGGCATGGGCGGATTAAGTGGCAAGCCAGTAAGCAAGCGCTCCGCAGAGGTATTAAGTTACCTTGCAAAGCATACCGAAAATAAAATACCGCTGATTGCAAGTGGCGGAATTTTTACCGGGGAAGATGCTGCGGACAGATTAAAAAATGGGGCAGCATTGGTGCAGGTATGGACAGGATTTGTTTATGAAGGTCCCGCTATTGTAAAAAATATTTGTACATACTTAAGTCGACTTTAATATTTTTACCCTCCTAAATTTTATAACCACCTCATTAACATGGAACATCTTTTAACTACAGAAAGTTTAATCAGTTTTTTAGTATTAACCATTTTAGAAATTGTACTGGGCATAGATAATGTAATTTTCGTGAGCATTATTTTAAGCAGATTACCGGAGCCGCTTCAACCCAAAGCACGATTGACCTGGATGATAACAGGCGTAATTTCAAGAACCATTTTATTGTTTTGTTTAAGTTGGCTACTTACACAAAAAGGCATTCCCATATTTAGTATGATGGGCAAGGATTTTGACTTAGCCAGTTTAGTAATGTTGGCAGGAGGATTGTTTTTGATTTACAAAACCGTAAAAGAAATTCATAACAAGCTAGAGGGTGAAGCAGAAATAGCAGCCGGTATTCATGCGCGCAAAATAAGTTTTAGCAATGCGGTTATGCAAATCATGTTGATTGATATGGTGTTTAGCTTCGATAGTATTATTACAGCCGGTGGTACTGCAAAGCACTTAGAAGTAATGATTAGTGCCGTAGTGGTTGCTATGATTGTTATGTTTTTATTTAGTCCCAAGATCTCTTCTTTCATTCACAAACATCCTACATTAAAAATGTTGGCTTTGTCATTTTTGGTGATGATTGGATTTGTGTTGTTGGTAGAAGGTTGGAATGCAGAAGGAGCGCATGAACTTCACTTAAAAAACTATGTATATTTTGCAATGGCATTTTCGTTTAGTGTTGAGCTGTTGAATATGCGTTTGAGAAAGACTTATACCAAACCTGTTGAATTAAGAGAACATATTTTGGAAGATATGGATCAAGACACTGATATGGCCAAGTAAAACCAGTGTGAATAGTCCTA
>CANHJH010000045.1 GCA_947460365.1 Sphingobacteriia bacterium
CCGATGCTTTTTATATTTTTTTGCGAACTGATTTTAATGGTTAACGTATGATTCTTATCTTTTAAATCATCTGCTAATATAATGTACCAGGGCAGATGGAGTGAGCTGCTCCACTGCGTGAACAGATCAACAGGCGGGTATTCTTTTCCATCAATGGTGTAATTGATTATTCCTGCATCAGGGCCAGCGTTAATACAAATACCTACTGCATTTCCTTTAAAATTAAATTTCAGTTCACCACCAACCTGGTTCGATACAACTGCAGGAATATTTACGTATTGTTTTCTTGTTTCTAATAATTCAGTAGGACGCCAATTATGAACCAATTCAAATCCCGTTTTTAATATTGCCTGATCTACAGCAACATATGTCCCCTTGTAATATGCATTGATATTTATTGGACTTGGAATGATGCTTGGATGGGTAGTAAGCTGCTGCGTTGAATTGTAGCAATGTTCTAAAAATGTTTTAATAGATCTAAAATACACTTCATGTCCATATAAACTTGGATGAAGATCTTTAAAGTCTTCCTCCCAGGTAAACTCTTTTAATTTAATCCTTTCCGTCACCTCCTTAGCCAAATTGATGCTGCTTATTTGATAATGTGCAGCAACTAATTCATGGTTGATTATTTCTTTTGGAATAACTCCATTAGTGTAATCTTTTATTTTTTCAGGATCTACAAAGTACATCAGTACAATATCCATCAATGGATTGCTATTCAGTGCATGCCTTACAATGCCCTCCATTCCTTTTATTTGCTGTTTATTCGAAGTGCTATTCGCTTGGTCATTTACAGCAGCTTCTTCAAAAAATAAATCAATTGTTCCTTTCGATAATACATCATTTTCAAGTCTGAATGCACCGGGCAAACTGCCGGTAGAACTGATACCTGCATTAATAAATTCAAAAGCTGTTTCAGGAAATTTTTCCTTTAAATAAGTACAAACTTTTTCTCTCCACGCACCCCATTCTGTAATAGATCCACCCATAAACGCCACAGTGCCTTTTTTTTCAGTGATAAATTTGGTATAACTGTTTTGAAGTGCATTGCGTTTATTATGAAATAAAGCAGGATCTAGTATGGGCATTACTGGTGATGAATTACTTTGTATAAAATCAGCAATTCTTTCTGGATGCGCTATGGTGAAATGGTGACCCTCTAAATTTTGTTTCCCTCTGGTCATTGGATAAAAGGTGGTAATTCCTCCAAGTTTGGTATACTGATTAAATAACAACTCCGTATTTTCTGCCTGCGGTACAATTTTATCTTGCAAACCAATTGCA
The DNA here is from genome assembly GCA_947460365.1 of Sphingobacteriia bacterium. GTDB lineage: Bacteria > Bacteroidota > Bacteroidia > Chitinophagales > Chitinophagaceae > Sediminibacterium. The sequence goes on from CANHJH010000045.1 coordinate 1,288, forward strand.
TGTAATAATGGAATTTTACATGCAGCCATCCCTTCTGTATTTTGATAAGGTTGATCATTAAATGCTAAAGCCTGTGCTTCGGTTAAATTATATGCTTTTAACAGCAATTCCCAGTCGTATGCAGATCCTTTTGAAATACCCTTTCCCCCTGGCCAACTTTTAAAATTAAGTACCGGAGCTTCTGCGTATATACAGCTTACTTTTAAGGGGTTTCGCTTTGCCCAGTTGTAAACATATAAGCCGCCTCTACTAATTCCTTCCAGTGCAACTTTAGGCGCCAGTCTCTTTACATTTACTAAGTAGGAATAAAACTTATCCCATAATTGCATTGCTGTAGTATTACCAAATAAATCATTGGCTTCAATATATGCAAGATGAAAACCTCTTGAAAGTAAAACCGAATCTATATCGGTATGCCAGTCAGGGAAATATGCTTTCCAAATCCAAGGGTTGCCGGGTAATGGATGAGCCGGTTTAACAAGCCAGGCAGTTTTTCCTTCAAATGAAAAAATGCTCCTTTCACAATTTACCCATCGATCTACTTTTGACTGAAATTTATTGGTTGTTTGTCCTTTTAAGTTTAATGTAAACAAAAAGGGAATGAACAGAACAACCAGGAATTTATTTTTCAATAGAAATTAATTTTGTGAACTAAAACAAATCATTGCTGTTAAATATAATAATTTACCCGTGTTTTTTAAATAAAAAATTTCAAATTTTTATCAAAATGAACATAATAAGACAAGTTTTAAACTACTGGGCATTGAGCTATTGTATGATACCCTATATTTCAATAAATAGCGGTAGTTTATACAGATATTATAGCAAATTAAAAAAATAAATTCATTAATTTTGCAGCATTTAAATGAATAGGAGAACTAATATATTAAAATCCATATTGGTAATTGTTAGTATACCATTGTTATTAAATGGTTTGTCTTTGGCAAATTACACTAATTTTAAATTACCCCATTCTGTTAACTCCCCCATTAGTTTATTGGATGAAATATTTTCAGATGTATTAAATTTAGGGGATGGATTTTCTGATGTGGACGACAAAAGTCCAGAGGAAAGTGAAGAAAAAGACCCGAAAAATTCAGAAGATTGTTGTTGTGCTCAAATTTCGAAATCATGCAATTTAATTACAGACTTAAAGTTAGGGTACTCGAATTTTTGTAACAAATTTCTAATGCAAAATCACCCGGATAGTATAACTCAACCTCCCCGGTTAGTTTAATTATTTTTTACCGTCCCTTCTTTTTTATCACTTATCAATTAAATGCAATGTATAAATATGCGTTGACTTTGAGTATTGTTGTACTCACTATGGTATCTGCTTGTTCAAATAAGCAAACAAAGAATAATACAAATAAATATTTAGTAGTAAAACCCTTAGTTACAGATACCTCTTATGATAGAGCCTATGCTGCTAGCATCAATTCGTTTCAAAATGTTGAAATACGAAATAAAGTAAAAGGATTTATTGAAGAAATCTATGTGGATGAGGGGCAAAAAGTAGCTAAAGGACAGGTGCTTTTTTCTTTAAATAGTAAGGAACTTGAACAGGTTATTTCAAAGACAGATGCAACTTTACAAAGCTCGCTGGCTGAATTAAAATCTGAAGAAATAGAATTCGAGAATACAAAAAAGTTATTTGATAAGAATATTGTTTCTAAATCCGAATTAGATTTATATGCAGCTAAAGTTCAGATTATGAAAGCAAAAGTAACTGAAGCCAAAGTTGCTAAAGAGCAAGCTCAATTTCATCTCGAATATGCTAAAATTAGAGCACCTTTTGCGGGGTTAATTAATCGTATTCCTCATAAAAAAGGAAGTTTGGTAGATGAAGGAACTTTGCTCACTTCTATCTCTAATAATGAACAGGTATTTGCATATTTTAACGTTTCTGAAATTGATTATTTAGATTATGTGCAAGCTAAAAACAAGTCCAATATTGTCCATTTAATTTTAGCCAATAATTCTCCTTATCCACATGCTGGAGTGATCGAAACAACAGAAAGTGAATTTGATCCCAATACGGGTAATCTTGCATTTAGAGCAAAATTCCCTAATCCGCTGAAGCTTTTAAAAGAAGGTGGAACAGGTAAAGTTTTAGTTAAATCCTCTTTTAAAAAAGCGATACTTATTCCGCAAAAGGCCAGCTTTGAGGTGCAAGGAAACATATATGTCTACGTTGTAGATCAAAATAAAAAAGTTAGTACAAGACAAATCACACCCATCTTGCGATTGCCTAACTATTTTATTTTACGAGGTGGACTTTCGGCATCTGATCAGGTTATTTTTGAAGGAATACAAACTGTAAAAGAGGGGGATGTTGTAGAAACAAAACTAGTAACGAATCCTACATTTTCTTAAACTTAAAATATTAGGATCATGACATTGAAATTTATTCATCGCCCAGTTTTATCTATTGTAATATCTATATTTATTTTGTTGTTAGGTGTAATTGCATTACTTCAATTGCCTATCACACAGTTCCCTAGTATTGCACCTCCAGAAGTTACTGTTACCACCAAATATACTGGCGCAAATGCCGAAACATGTGTAAAAGCAGTTGTAACTCCTTTAGAGCGAGCTATTAATGGTGTTCCGGGTATGTCTTATATGTCGTCTGTTTCCGGAAATGATGGCACCAGTGTAATTTCCATTGTATTTACATCGGGTACTGATCCTGAGATTGCAGCGGTAAATGTGCAGAACAGAGTATCTTCAGCGTTAGATGAACTACCTCAGGAAGCCGTTAAAGCCGGCGTAATTGTAGAGAAGGTGCAAAATAGTATGTTGTTGTATATTAATTTATTAAGTAACGATACAACAATTGATGAAAAGTATTTATACAATTTTACTGATATTAATATTCTTCCTGAATTAAAGAGAATAGAAGGAGTAGGTTTTGCAGATATTATGGGTATGCGCGAATATTCCATGCGTATTTGGTTGAACCCCGTAAAAATGAATGCTTATAATATTTCCAGTCAGGATGTAATTAAAAGTTTACAAGAGCAAAATATTGAAGCAGCACCGGGTAAAGTTGGAGAGAGCTCCGGTAAAAGTGCACAATCGCTCCAATATGTTTTAAAATATATAGGTAAGTTTAATACCGAAGATCAATACCAAAATATTATTATTAAAAGTAGCGCAGATGGGGATGCTTTAAAGCTGAAAGACATTGCAGAAATTGAATTTGGTTCTCAGGAATATGATGTTATTTCAAAAGAAAATGGCAAACCTTCCGCAGCAGTTATATTAAAACAACGACCCGGGACGAATGCAAATGAGGTGATCAAAAACATTAAATCTCGAATGGATGAATTAAAGAAAGGATTTACTGCCGATATTGATTATACAGTTAGTTATGACATTTCTAATTTCTTAAATGCATCCATTAAGGTCGTATTAAAAACATTGCTCGAAGCCTTTATACTTGTATCAATAGTAGTATTTATATTTTTGCAAGACTGGAGGTCAACGCTCATTCCTGCTTTAACAGTGCCCGTTTCTTTAGTGGGAACTTTTTTGTTTATGCAGTTCTTTGGTTTTTCTTTAAATCTAATTACTTTATTTGCTTTGGTGCTGGCCATTGGTATTGTGGTAGATAATGCGATTGTTGTGGTAGAAGCAGTACACTACAAAATGCAAACATTTAATATGAGTCCCGGTAAAGCAACCGATCATGCCATGAAGGAAATAACTGGCGCCATCATTGCTATTACCCTAGTGATGTCTGCCGTATTTATACCGGTATCTTTTATTTCAGGTCCAACAGGTATCTTTTACAGAGAATTCTCACTTACAATGGCGGTAGCAATTGTATTGTCTGGTATTGTAGCCTTAACGCTTACGCCCGCTCTTTGCGTACTTTTATTAAAACCACATGATCCGGTTCATACATCTGATAATTTATTAAATCGTTTTTTAAAAGGATTCAATAATAAATACGATGGTGTTGAAAACAAATTTCTATGGATAATATCCGCAATTTCTAATAAGCGTATGATTGTTTTTGCTGTTCTTCTTTTCTTTTCGCTGTTTACTGGTTTATTAGGTAAGGTTTTACCAAGTGGATTCATCCCCAACGAAGATCAAGGTACTATTTATGTGAGTGTTAATACGCCCTCTGGAGCCACATTAGAAAGAACTGAAAAAGTAGTAGATGAAATTCAAAAAGTGGCAAATGAATTGGAAATGATTGCTTCTGTTTCTACACTAGCAGGATTTAATATATTAACAGATGGAACAGGTGCTAATTTTGGAATGAACTTAATTAGTCTAAAAAATTGGGATCAACGGAAATTCACCGTGCAGGAAATTATTGAACAACTAAAAGAAAAAACAAGTTACATCAAAGATGCAAAAATCGAATTTTTTACACCGCCACCCGTGCCGGGTTATGGTAATTCAAGCGGATTTGAGTTAAGACTTTTAGATAAAACCGGTCAAGGTGATTTGAAAGCCTTAGAAAAAGTAACCAATGAGTTTGTTATAGAATTAAATAAGCGGGATGAAATAGCCAATACATTTACTTCATTCGACGCTTCATTTCCACAATACATGGTGAATATAGATTACGCGAAAGCTGCCCAAAAAAATGTAATTATTGAGGAGATTTTAAACAGTTTGCAAACATTTTTAGGAAGTGATTATGCTACTAATTTTATTCGATTTGGACAGCTTTATAGAGTAATGGTGCAAGCAGCTCCGGAATTTCGGGCACATCCTGAAGATATTTTGAAGCTGAATGTAAAAAATAGAGATGGCCAGATGGTCTCGATGTCTGCTTTTTTAACTATTCAAAAAATCTATGGGCCGGAACAGATAACCAGATACAACATGTATCCTTCGGCTATTATTAATGGCGAACCCGAAAAAAAATACAGCAGTGGTCAGGCGTTGGACGCTATTAAGTTAACCGCTGCCGAAAAATTACCCAAAGGATATGATTACGACTGGGCTGGTTCTTCTAAAGATCAGGCAAACCAGGGTAATGAATCCATTTACATATTCCTTGTTTGTTTACTATTCATTTATTTACTACTATCGGCACAATATGAAAGTTTTTTATTGCCTATGCCCGTAATACTTTCATTGCCTACAGGCGTTGCAGGTGCATTTTTATTCTTATTTACGTTTGGCTTAGAAAACAATATCTATGCGCAAATTTCAATAATCATGTTAATCGGTTTGTTAGGGAAAAACGCCATATTAATTGTAGAGTTCGCCTCACTTAAACAACGAGAGGGCAAAACACCTTATGAAGCAGCTGTTCAGGCAGCCAAAATTAGATTACGACCCATATTAATGACATCCTTTGCATTTATTGCCGGTCTAATACCTTTATTATTTGCATCAGGAGCGGGAGCTATTGGCAATAGAACCATCGGTTCTGCAGCTGCCGGCGGTATGTTATTTGGAACCGTATTTGGTGTACTCATTATTCCAGGCCTGTATGTGATTTTTGCCACACCTAGTTATAAAAAACACAAACGAAAACTTGAATTAGCTATTACAGAAACTATTTAAAAAGTAAAAGTCAAAATTCAAAAGTTAAAAGTTAAAAATGTAATAAATGAAACTTAAAATATATACGCTGTTTTTTTTGATGATGTATTTAGCTGGCTGTAAAATACCTGCTAATATTAACGTAGACAAAAACATCCGCTCTATACCTCAATCATACAATGAAACTAATGACACCTCTAAAGTTGATTTAGTAAATTGGAAAACTTTTTTTACCGATCCTTTACTACAAAAATTAATTGATACGGCTTTATTACATAACAATGACCTTAAAATAGCATATCAAAATATTGAAATAGCACGTTCGGGTTTACAATTCACAAAAGGTGCAATGTTGCCTCAGGTTTCGGTCGGCTCCTCTGCAGCTATTCGCAGGTATGGATTATATACAATGGATGGCGCAGGTAATATTTCAACCGAAATATTACCCGATAAAATTGTACCAGTTAATTTGCCGGATTTTTATTTGGGTTTACAAAGTAATTGGGAAGTGGATTTCAGAGGTAAATTAAAAAATCAGCATCAATCATCTTATGCCCGTTATCTCCAAAGTATGGAAGGAATTAAATATGTAAAATCAAATTTAATAGCTGATATTGTTATTGCTTATTTCGAATTATTATCGTTAGATAATGAACTCGACATGATAAAAGCAACTAAGGTTAAACAAACAGAGGCACTTGAGTTTATAATTGCACAAAAGGAAGCTGGCAAGGGAAATGAATTAGCCGTTCAACAATTTACCGCTGAACAAATTAATTTAGATATTTTAGAAAATGAAATTACACAGCAAATGCTGTTGCAAGAAAATAAAATTAATTTTTTATTGGGTAGATTTCCTCAGACTATTGCACGAAATCAAAAAACATTATTTGATAAACTTCCGGATCTATTTGCCGGAGTTCCTTCACAGTTGTTGCAAAATAGACCAGACATTAAAATGGCTGAATTAAATTTATTAGCCGCTAAATTTGACTTGAATGCGGCAAGAGCAGCTTTCTATCCAAGTTTTACCATAAATTCCGGATTAGGTTTTCAGGCGTTTAATACAAAATATATATTTCGAACACCTGAATCCATCGCTTATACGCTCTTGGGTAATGTTGTTGCTCCAATTGTTAATAGATCTGCAATTATGTCAAACTTTAATTTCGCCAAAGCCAATCAGCTGGAAGTGCTATACAAATACCAACAAAATATTTTAAATGCATATGTAGAAGTGTTAAACAATTTGAATGAAATACAATATGTAGAAAAAATAAAAAAGCTAACTTTCGATAAAAATGTACAATATCAGCAATCTATACAGACCTCACTAGACCTGTATAAATCTGCCAGAGCATCCTATTTAGATGTGTTGTTGAGTCAGCAGAATGCTTTGCAATCAAATATAGATTTAATCAATGCAACTAAACGAAGCATGATTTTAAAAGTTAAATTATATAAATCATTGGGAGGAGGGTGGTAGTTTTTTTACCATCCTCCATATTTAAATCTTGCTTGATACGTATCCAAAGAAATAATCACTAAGAACAAAATAGCCATATACCAAAAGATAATCATGATATTTGCCTTTTTATTGCCAAATTTATTATATAGCCAACTATACATGTTGAATGATTAAGATACTAAAAATAATATTTTTATAAAATTCCCAAAGTCTTTTAAATCATCAGTTTTAATCAGCATAAAACTAATCATTACGAAATGTATGGTGATGAATATCCCCAGCACTTTTTGCATTATCGGGTATTTGTTGAGTAGTTGATACAGTGCGGTGTTATTGTAAAAGTGAAAAACATTTAGTGCTATAATATGCAATAATCCCCATAAAATATATTTATAAGAAATTTCATGCCATAACGCTAACACTATAATGGAGAAGAAAATACTAATTATAAAACTTCTGCTTATACTCAATATTGGTTGAAATACATACTCATTACACCATTCCGATAAAGAAATATGCCATCTTTTCCAAAAGTCAGCAATATTGCTCGCAACAAACGGATAATTAAAATTTTCCATAATCCGATAACCGAACAATGCCGACAGTCCAATCGCAATATCAGAAAATCCTGCAAATTGAAAATAAGCATTTAAATAGAACACCACCATTTGTATATACTGGTATAGCCAAGGATAGTTTATTATAAAATTTCCGGAATAATTACTCAGTTTTAGGCTGATTAAGAAGTTCCCTAAAAATGTAACTTTAAATAGTCCATATAATATTCTTTCTAAGCCATATGAAAAAAACTGACTATCCCATCTTTTTCTTTGATTGTCTTTTAAAAATGATTGAAAACGATTGATGGGCCCTATGTACAATGTAGGAAGAAAAAACAGATAACCCAGGAAATCTAAAAAATCATGCTTAGGTAGTTTCTTCTTGTACGATTCGAATATATAGTGTATTTGCCTGAATGAATAATACGATAGTCCAAATGGTAATACCCGCTCACCAAGTGAAATATATTCTTGTTTAATATTGATTTTAAAAAAAAATAGCACGCCTGCAGTAGATAGGATAAGTGAAACAATCGTTTTAGCATTACTGTTAAATTGCTGTAGTGTAAAGTAAATTAGTAAGCTAGAAACAATTAATACCAATAGGGAAGGGAGAGAGATGTACCATAAAAAAATAATGGTTCCGGTAATCATAACCATACTTTTCAACTTATCGTTAACCAACCAATAAATTATGAGTAGCGGAATACTTAATCCTAATATATAAAAAATTATATTCATTACCTTTTTAATTCATTTTGTAAAGTTTTTATCAACCATTTTGTATACAACTTTCTGCCGGTTACATTCATATGGCCTCCTATGTCTCTGTAATAGTTAAAGAACATAGTTGTTCCGGAATATTGTATACGTTTTGTACCTGTTTCACTATTATACCAATTAAATAAGTGGTTAATCGAATCTTTATAACCGGAAGTAAAAGTCAATTGCTCAAATTGCTTTGCTCTGGGTATATCTAAAAAATAAATTTTTATGCCTTTATTTTTAAGTGTTTTGATAAAATCCAATACATGTTGAATTTCTTTTTTAGTTTTAATGCGCCTATTTAATGCCCGAAAAGAAAGTGTGTCTTTCACTATAATTAATTCGTTATTTAACCAATAAAGCTTATTGGTATCTGTTTCAAATCCATTAATCATTTTCTTTAGGAGTACTTTATTTTCTTGAGCCAGCTGAACTAATATATCTGGTGCAAAAACATGCTCAGGAGATAACTTCACAGCGGCCAATTCAGACTGTATGCAAACTGCTTCAGGTTGCTCTTTAATTATATAATTTACCAGGTCAAATCGATTAATCATTAACGCTAATTTATCGTTACCTCCGGTTACTTTTTTAATTAAAACAGGAGAAGCTTCTTGTTCGTTTGACATGCTAAGAATAGCTTCTTCTTTATCAACTGCTTCATTTGTAATTGAGCTCCCAATAATAATAATTTTATGGGCAGGTTTATGGGCATTGTTTTTTAAAATAACAGAATCATTTCTTGGATATGATATACCTAAATCAAACTTATTGTTTGGTAAATAATATATGACAGCTTGTATAATAAGAAATAAAACAACAAAAATTAACCATATCCTAAGTGGGGGATTTTTTTTCATACTACCGCTGGCTCTTTTTTTGACTGATTATTCGGAGCGCATCAGAAAGGGTATTGATGGAAATCATTTCTGCAGTAGAAAACTTTAAACTAAAGTTTTTTTCCAAACTGGTAATCAAATCTAAATGACCCATGGAGTCCCATCCCTCTAATGATCCAACTCTATCATTCAAATGTACATTTTCCGCTCTAATTCCAAAAGCCTCAGCAGCTATTTGTAAAACCATTCTTTCAAAGTTTTGCGCATCTGTTAAACTTGCAGTCCCTGTCTTGGTTGTTAGTATGTGATTTTTAACCTCATCTAATTTTATTTTTCCTGAAAGTCCTTTCGGAAGATCAGTCATTACATAAAATTCTTTAGGTATTTGATGTGCCTCAAGCTGAGGGCGGATATATTCTAACAAAGTTAATTCGTCTAAACTAGATCCACTGTTTACTGCATATACCGCAATGATTTTTTCGCCGAAAAAATCATCTGGAATTCCTAGGCAAACACTTTCTTTTATTGCGGGGTGGGTGTTAATTACTTCAGCAACTTGTTCTGGATATACATTGAATCCACCAGTATTAATGGTGTTTTTTTGCCTTCCTGTAATATAAATAAATCCGTCATCATCTGAAACAGCAATATCACCAGTATTAAACCATCCGTCTTTTTTTACAGTGGCGGTAGTAGTTTCATCATTTAAATAGCCGCTAAAAACATGGCTTCCCTTGATGTACAAAATGCCTTGTTCATTTGGCTTAGCTATATTGCCGTTCTCTAGTATAATTTTTGCCTCACAATCAACTGGTTTACCTACTGATCCAACTCTTCGGTTGCTTTGGTCAACTCCGCTAAAAATTGAGCCGGTAACTGTTTCTGTTAGCCCAAAAATATTTATGATGGGCTTATTAAATTTTAATTCCAGATCTATCCATAATCTTTTTTCTAATTTGGCAGCGCAGGAAATAATGTATTGAAAATCTTCTGTAAGAAAACTGTCTTCGAAGTTTTCTGAAAATTTCATCATAAATGATAATATAGTTGGAACTGTTACCAAATGCGTTATTCGATATTTGTAAATACTGGCGAACAGCTCATCTATTTTAGATACTTCAAATTTAAATGGATGATACAAACTTGCTTTGTTATAGAGCGTTAGTAGCGGCCCTTGTATACATCCATCCGAATGATACAACATTAAAATATTATGAATCCTTATAGGTGTTGCATGGGTAAATTTATAAACGTTCGAAAGCGTTTCTAAATGGCTAAATAGATTTTCATGGCTAATCATTACACCCTTTGGTGCAGATGTTGTTCCAGAAGTAAAAATGATGTATGCTAAATCGTTTTTCTCGATGTGATTATTAATAGGCTTTGAAGGAGCTAGGGTGTTTAGTATTTCAGGAAACTGATTGTGTATTATTGTATGTTCAGTTTTCTTATTTTTCAATAGCTGATTAAACAGCTTGCCTTTTTTTTGCGTTTGCGCACTGATCGAAAGATTGGCTTTATGCTGGCTTAAATGGACCCCTCTTTCTGCGAATAGTTTTTCATCCATAACATATGCTACAGCATTTACTTTTTCGATAATGCTTTTAGCTCTTGCGGCAGGGCTTTCCGGATCCAGCAATACAGTTACTATTCCATACTTTAAAAATGATATAAATAATAAACTTGTATAATAATCATTGGATGATGACAAAACAATTTTATCTCCCTTTTTTAACTCTGATAGTTGAAGGAATGAACAAACTTTATTAGACTCTTCTATTAATCTTTTATAAGTAACTTTCTCGCCAAAAAAATCCGCAAATAATTCATTTGAATTTTTTTCCTGGCTTGCAATTGTTAATATTTCGTCTATAGTTTTATATTGCTGCATGTATTAATTCGTTGTTCAGTTTTCCATTTTCATTATAAGGTAACTTATCTACAATGATAATTTTACCGGGTAGCGCATATGCTCCCATTGTGTGTTTAATATATGCTCTTATTTCATTGTTTAATTCTTGTTCCGTTTTTGAATGATGGGGTTTAACTACAATAAATATTGCTATTTTTTCACTTTCATTTTGGATGAAGGATGTAATGAGGGCATCTTCAATAAAATCTAATTGGGTAACAATTTCTTGTATTTCCTTGATATAAATAATTTCTTCATTAGGTGTTTTAATGATTTCCCTTGTTCTACCATGTAATACAATAGTACCCTCTTTTGTATAACTGCCAATGTCTTTTGTATAGTACCATCCGTTTTGAATAGTTTCTTCTGTTAAGGTGGGAGTATGTAAATAGCCTTTCATTAAGTTGGTGCTGTAAATTCTTAATTCCCCTTTTTCTCCAATAGGCACTATATTATTGTTGTTATCTACAATTTGAGCGATACAATCTATGGCTGATCCGATATTGCCATCTGCATAGGTTGTATCTTCTGGCTTTTGTGCAATGCAAATCCCACTGGTTTCAGTGGCTCCATAATAATTTAAAACAGACTGGTTGAATTTATTTTGAACTTGTTCTCGCAATTTTTCTGACAACACATTTCCGGTGCACATTAATGTTTTAATATGCTGTAGCTTACCGGTTACGATTGTTTCGTGTTTTACCAACTGCCCTAATAATGCAGGATTACAACTAAAAATAGTGGATTGGCTTTCTTGTATGGCATCGATTAATGCAAATAAATTACTCATTGCATCAACGCCAGGAACAGCTATGCTTGTTCCATAAACTAATGGCGCAATGGTTGCATTTCTAAAACCACTCATGGTTTCTAAACCGCCATAGGTAAAAAATACATCAGTAGGATTCCAATTAAAATGATTTGCAATGATTTGCCCGCTACTAAATAAGTTTCCTTGAGTTAACTGAACCCCTTTGGGTAATCCTGTACTTCCTGATGTATAAATAATAACTGCTACATCTTTAGCATCAATGGTAGATGTATTTTTTAATGAATCATCATTTGCTTCCTCTAACCAATCTGAAAATGATGGAACGTCTTCCACTTCTGTTGAACCATCAAATACTACAATATTTATTTGTTCTTTATTAACCTGAAATGAAGTATAAGAGGCCTCATCAAAAAAACATAATTTAGCCTGAACATCCTCCATGATTTGGTTTACTTTTCCTGCATTATGTTTAATTGAAATGGGTACCAATATTATTCCCATTTGAAAACATGCCCAACTGAGCAAAATGGCTTCCGCATTTATTTTACAGCTAATTAAAATGCAATCTCCCTTTTTAAGCCCATTCGTTAACAACGAGTTTTGTATGTTTTCAACGATATCCGCACAATCCCTAAAAGTGAATTCACTTTGATCTTCAATTGCATGTATAGCAATTTTATCTGCGTTATTTTTTACTGAATTTTTCCAAAGGGATGCTAATGTTTGGTGCTTCTTCGGATGCAGAAAAGATTGAGACATTAAAAAATACTGTAGTCTAATGCCATCTTCAGATATCGGTAACACCGCAATTAAACCCTTCTCTTGTAATCGTTTAATTTCCTCAATAATAATTGCTTCTGCTATTTTTAATTGATCAACTATTTCATTGATGGTATAGCCCTGTTTGGCTAAATAAATTATTTTAACACTCGTTGTTGTTAATGTATAATTTTCTAGTTGATTGATGTAATTTAAATAAATTGGATGCCTGTTGAGCAATTCACCTACTTTGCCATTTAAATGTTGGTGATTTACATGTGCCGTTTGATGATGTAAGTCTATGTCAATCAATAGATTTACTAATATTCTACATGCACCGATGTTTTTTATATCATTTAAGGTAAAAGCAGATAATGTGTCGTTTTTCCAACTTTTGGGTAATAATGCAATCAATGCATTGTAGTCGGTTGATGTTGGATTAGATTCAATGCGTATTGTTTTCGATAATAATACATCATTGGCAGTAAAAAGTTCTGGCTCTGAAAACACATACCCCTCCAAATTACTCGAAGTCGATATCTGGTTAAATGCTGCTGTATAATCGGTGCCATGCAAAAGGGTTCCACCTCTTTCAAAATAATCTTTGGGCTCAGCATTACTTAAATGTACATGTGGAAATAAGATGGCTCCTTCTTCTTTAACTATTCTAATTAACTCATCTAGCAAATGTGAACGATCAAAACGATGTAATACATCTAACCCAACAGAAAACGCAATGCTATTTGATTGAAATGGTAATGGCTTATTTAAATCACAAAACACCACTTGAATGTTGGGATTGTTTTTCATCCAATAATGATAGCCTCTATAACCTAATACA
>CANHJH010000046.1 GCA_947460365.1 Sphingobacteriia bacterium
AAAAACTTTCTGATGCCGCATCCTACCAGCACGTTTGTGATGAAAATAGCCGGTGATTCTATGATTGGTGCCAATATTTTACCCAATAGTTATGTGGTGATTGATCGTTCGGTTAAGCCCGTTCATCAATCCATTATTATTGCGGTAGTAAATGGTGAACTTACCTGTAAGCGACTGGTACGAAAGGGCAAACAAATTATTTTAGTACCTGAAAATCCGGCTTATCAACCATTAACAGTAACAGAAGAAATGGATTTTGTAGTATGGGGGGTGGTAACAAGATTATTGATCGATGCTACTAAAATTTAATTGCAAATGATTGCCCTGGTAGACTGCAATAATTTTTATGCTTCTTGTGAGCGGGTATTTAAGCCATCTATTAAAAGATTGCCCGTGGTAGTACTCAGTAATAATGATGGTTGCGTAATTGCTCGGTCTGATGAAGCCAAAGAGTTGGGTATAAAAATGGGAGCGCCTGTTTTTCAGATAGAAAAATTTTGTGAAAAGCATCAGGTACAAGTGTTTTCATCTAATTATACTTTGTATGGAAGTCTGAGTAACAGGGTAATGAAAACGCTTGCAGGTTTTACACCCAATATAGAAGTGTATTCTATTGATGAAGCTTTTTTAGACATGGCTAATTTTTTAGGCAAAGATCTTGTTGCGTATTCGGTGCAAATAAAAAAAACTGTACAACAGCATGTAGGCATACCTGTATCAATAGGTGTAGCACCTACTAAAACATTGGCTAAAATGGCCAACCGGTTTGCCAAAAAAACAAAAAAACAATTCGGGGTGCATGTTGTGCAAACAGCGGCAGAAATAGAAGAATTGCTTACAAAAACCGAGATAGGCAATGTGTGGGGAATAGGGGCACAGCATCAAAAAAAACTATTATCATACGGTGTTAAAACAGCGGCAGATTTTGTGCAACTGAATGAAGAATGGGTGCGGAAAAATTTAACGGTGGTAGGCCAACGGATGCAACATGAATTAAAAGGAATTCCTTCTATCGCATGGGACGAATCTCCTCCTCCCAAAAAAGTAATTTGCACTTCACGCTCATTTGGACAACTACTTACACAGAAAGAAGATATAGCGCAGGCAGTTGCCAATCATGCTAATAAATGTGCCGCTAAATTGCGCAGGCAAAAGTCCTGTGCAGCAATTGTGCAGGTGTTTATACATACCAATAATTTTCGTACACAGGATAAACAATATTATCCGTCTGTTAATATGCAGTTGCCTGTTGCTACCAACAGCTCATCCGAAATAATTGGGTATGCAATGAAAGGATTGGATCTAATTTTTAAAGCAGGGTATAACTACAAAAAAGCAGGTGTAATTGTGCTGGATATAGTGCCCGAAAGTCAGGTACAGTTCGGATTATTTGATACCGTAGATCGGGCGAAGCATAAAAAAATAATGGAGCAGTACGATCAAATCAATGCATTATATGGGGACGACTTGGTGCGGTTTGCTGCACAAGGGTTTAGTAAGCGTTGGCGATTAAAGCAAGAACGGTTGTCGCCCTGTTATACAACACGGTTAAGTGATGTGTATGTTGTTAAACATTAAGTAAGTGGTGGCAGTTCGGGATACATAAAGGGTGTTTGTGGATCTACCGCTGTTCTAAAATTTTTATGGATAGGTGATGCCTGCATCAGTTCACTGTTGTACTGGTAGGAAGCCAGTGCACTGATGTTTTTTTCCGGTGAATCGTTTTGTAGCCATTGGTAGGCCAGGTCTTCTGTAAGAATAACCGGCATCCGTTTTTTGGTATTGTGTACTTGTTCCATTAAGGCATTGGCTTTAGTAGTAACAATAGCGAATGTATTGATGGCTTCGCCCGTTTCTTGGTCTACCCAGGGCTGATAAATACCGGCCATAAAAAAATAACTATGATGCGGTAAAGTGATATAATAGGGGTAGGCTATATCTTTTTTAGCATCCTGGGGTTTGTAGTGGCGCCATTCATAAAAGCCGGATGATAAAATGAGGCAGCGTTGATGAAGTGCTGCATTACGGAATAATTTGCTTTCTAAAAGGTTTTCGGCGGTTGCGTTAAGTGTATTGAATTTCTTTCTGTTTTCGGCTATTGCAGCGCCTGTTTTAATCCATGGTGCAACAAATTCCCAATGGGCTAATGATAAATCTACATCTTTACCTCCATCAACTGGCGTAATAATAGGCCAGGTAGTATACTCAAACCCACTGGTAATGGCTCTTGATACAGCTGTTTGGTTGCTTAGCTGTTTTTCAATGGTATTAATCTTTATTTTCTGGCCCGGCTTTAAGGCTAAACTGTTGAAGTAACACATAGTAAGAATGAAGGTACAAAAAGTGGAAAATAAGTTTTTTCAAAAAATCAACTCCAATTAAAATTTTGTTGTTACGCAACCTACTTATACATCTGTAGAGAATAGGGGGTTAGCTCAATATCTAGTCAAAATATTTTAAGGGAACTCAAATTAAAATTTTGTTGTTACGCAACCTACTTATACATTTGTAGAGAATAGGGGGGTTAGCTCAGTTGGCTAGAGCGTTTGCATGGCATGCAAGAGGTCGTCGGTTCGACCCCGATACTCTCCACTAAAAATAGTATTAAAGTCCTTGATTATCAGGGACTTTTTTGTTTTAAGGCTATAATACTTCTTAGCCCATTAGTTCCAAATACAAATATTTTG
Organism: Sphingobacteriia bacterium; assembly: GCA_947460365.1. Taxonomy (GTDB): domain Bacteria; phylum Bacteroidota; class Bacteroidia; order Chitinophagales; family Chitinophagaceae; genus Sediminibacterium. Next base: position 2,688 of record CANHJH010000046.1, read on the forward strand.
GGTATCAAATGGCAAGTTTTGGGTCACGTTTGGGTCACAAAAACCTTCCAAACTTATACAAATATTTTTTTCCGAATCTACTATATCTACTATAAAAAGTACTGTACTTCTCTTATACATAAAGTATCTTGTTTTGAATTTGTTCAAAATATTTTGCTTTACACCCCCCACATTACAAGCTTGTAGAAAATCATCCCGATTTTATTATAGATCTAGTTTTGTTATATAATAAAATATCAAGTATGAAAAATGCTATTTACAGTATCAAGCCTTATAAATACGAAGGCTTTTGGGTATTTGATGACGAAAGGGTAGATTTAGTGAGAGAACCTTTTGTTATGGGAATACCGGAAATTATCGAAACCCTATTATTGAAAAAGGGTTTATCTGAATACAATTTTTCTGTTTTATTCAGTTCTTCCGGTTTCCCCGAACCAGATATTATTCTTCAAAAAGAAACTGCAGAAGCAGGAGGAAATTGGTATAACAGTAAAGAATTAAATTTAAGAGGTTGGTTATGCCCTGCATTATATCTTTACTATAAACAGGCTCCCAAAAACTTATACATTAAGTTCATCGCTACCTAATAAAATCAATATTAAAATCTGTAACTATGATGGTTCACTTAATTAAGTCCAAAGAAGTTGATGCTGAATTGTTAGACGAGGTGGTAAAAGTGCTGAATAGCATTAAGGGGCCAATAAAATATAAAGCCGATCAGAACATTGTAGAAATTAATTCAACGCATTTAGTCTCTTGGAATATATTGTTTGATGTTTGTTCCGACTACCGAAAAAAACATGCCATAGATAAAAATGATTTTGTATTAATACTTACCGGTATTCCCAATAGTTTTAACTGGTTTAGCAGTCTCGATGAAAAATTTCCGACCAATGGTTTTGTGCATGTGGCAGATTGGAGTAAATATTTAGAGTGCCCATCTATCTACCCTGTTGCCTATCTTATTGTTGCATTGATACTGCAGAAATATATGTTTAGCAACTACGCAGAGCTTCTGGCATCAGTTCATCATGAACCACTTGGTTGTATTAATGATTTTTGTTCTGTAAAAAAGGAAATTATTTTAAAACTACGAACAGCAGATATTTGTGGTAGTTGTTTTAAACAACTCATGCAAAACAATACGCCTTCACTTTTGATTGATCAGGTACAGGCCACAATGGAAACTATTAGAGTAAGGATGCTGTATAGTCAGAACTTTAGAAGACCAAAGCTAATAAGCCGTCTACAGATTAAAAGAAATGAACTGATTTTGAAGGATTATGAAAATATATCCATCACGCTACGACCTTTAGAAATGTGCTTGTACGTTTTGTTCTTAAGATACCAAGGCGGAATACGATTGGTTGATTTAATAGATTACAAGGAAGAAATAATGACGATATACGCCACTTTAAGTAACGCATCTTTAAAGGAAGATATAATCAGTCGGGTGAGTCAGCTGGTAGATATAAATTCAAATTCAGCCAGTGAAAAAATATCTAAAATAAAATTTTATTTTACTAAGCTGATTGGTGCAGATTTAGCAGACCAGTATATTATACAGGGAAAAAATGCCGAAGAAAAAATCATCAAAATAAACAGAGACAAACTTATCTGGAAATAAGAAAGCATATTTTTTATTGATTAAATGATTCCATCTGATTTCAATATAGGTCAATAAGGCCTTTGTTTTTCCCGTGCTCATGTGTTTATATTTTGACTTTCAATAGTCACAACAACCTTTCAAAAAAGCGTATGTGTCATATCTGATATGGTTCGACTGAAATGCGTATAATAACTTTGTTACATGACATTATCCAAGGAACAAGTTGCATTAAACTTAGGAAGGCGCTTGAGAGAGATCCGCTTGCAAAAAGGATTGTCGATGGAAAATGTTGCGGCTTATTCCGATATGGAATATATACAACTCAGCCGGATTGAATTAGGGAAAATAAATACGTCAGTATATCAGGTGTATAAAATATCAGTCACTTTATCTGAACCACTACATACTATTTTTCAGCCTATTGCTGAAGAAAAAAATGGAGACCAGTAACCAAATAAACGGGGCGTATCCGAAAAGCCAGACGAGTAGGAATAAAATAAAACTAACAGCATGAAAAAAATTGTTATCATGGTTATCGTATTTTTAATGGTTACTCATTTGAATGCACAGGATGTAAAAAGAAAACTTGGTGTGGGTCTTCAGGCATCCTTACCAACGTATGGAATTAGTGCTAAATATGGTATAACAGAACAGTCTGTAATACAAGGTACTATAGCTCCTTTTAGTGCTGGATTATTTAGTATGAACTTTTATGGGGCACGTTATATACACAGATTTCCGGATAAAGATCAGGGTAAAGTAAGTTTAGATCCATATATCTATGGTGGAGTAGGTTTGATGTCATTCAAAACAAATCTATCTGATTTTGGTATGGGCAAATCTTCTGAAAGCTTTTTTAGCTATAGTGTTGGTGGTGGCGTAGAACTAATTGTGGCTAAAAAGTTAGGTTTATCTGCTGAGTTGGGGTATGGTAAAATGAATGTAGTAGATGGTATTAGTGTAAGTGGTATACTAGGTGGTGGGGGGCTCCACTTTTATATTTTTTAATTTTTTAAATGAAAGGGAAACTAGTTTTCCCTTTTTTTTATTTCTTAGATTTTGTATAAGATTTAATAAAAAAAGATATTGTGTCATTAAAAGACACAATGTTTGTATCTAGATTTCTTGAATGAGTTATATAGTTAAATAAACATAATGTAATTAAAAAAAACAATAGAAAAAATAAATAAAAACATGAAAAATATATTGAAATACGTCCTCTATGGATTAGGAACATTACTTGCTCTTTCTAACATTGGTGGTGCGATTCAAGGTTTTGGATCTCCATTATTGTAGATTATTATGTTTGTTTTTTTTTGTATAGGTATTTCAATTTCATCAAACAAAAAACCTCAATAAAAATGCGGATAAAACATTTCTTTACAATTATGATATTAGTATTATTTTCTAATGCTCTATGTTCACAGGAATTATACATGCCTTATGATGGACAACTACCAAGTAAAGGTAGAACTGTGCGTTTAGGTCCTATGAGAATAATTCATGTATTTATGCCTAGTATGGGGATCAAAAAACAGCTTTTTGATTTTATAGACCCAGAAAAATGTAAAGAGTACTATGGATATGTAGAGTTTGGTGAGTACTTTTTGCAATATGAACTATACAAAACGGGGCAAGGTCTTATTGTGAAACAATATAATATATCTAATGGAAAATATCATTTTATCAAAAAAGAGACTGACAAATTTTATACTACCACTTATCAATGGTCTGCTAATTCTAGTTCAAGAAAACAAACCTTATTCATTCGTGGATGTGAAACAAAAAACTTATGTATTATGCCTGTTTCTGTTCATCTTTCAGATACTGAAATAAATGATAATCATTATGTAACAAATTCTATAGACATGATTTACGACTTTTAAAGATTGTACTAATTATTAAAAAAATCATTGGTCAAACCAATTTTAAAGAACTCTTTTACTAACTGGAACTAATAAATCTGCTCTAGCTAGTTTATATATAGATTGAATTAACAAAAATTCTGATAATTCAATATGAAACTATAACGTGTTAGGAAATACTAGCTGTGATTAATACTTTATAGTAGATATTAGAAAATAATTTATTACTTAACACACTTTGGGTCACGTTTGGGTATCAAGTAGATAGGTATAAAGCTGAAAGTATCTTCTGTATTAGGTTTTAGAGAGAAGACTAGTTTGCATGGCATGCAAGAGGTCGTCGGTTCGACCCCGATACTCTCCACCAAAAAATAGTATAGAAGTCCTTGAAAATCAGGGACTTTTTTTTATGTCTTATAGTGTATACATATTATATTCAGTTAAATAAATGCCATACGGGCGTTGTGCGTTATATTGCGAAACCCTAAATACAGACAGTGAACAAAATAATAAGTATACTTCTTTTACTTGTAACGACTTCGGCTTCCGGACAAACCAAAACACCCGAAGAATTTGGTTTTAGACACATTGTTCTCAACTACAAAGCAGACAACGTTGACATTTTAATCAAATCAAAAAAAGGTGAAGAAAACGTTCCAAAACCGCTATTCTTTTTTTGTCAAGGAAGCCTGCCTCTACCATTAATAAAATATCACGAAAAAGATATTTATGGTGTTTTCCCTTTCAATCCTGACAGTCTTTCCATAAAATATCACTTAGTCATTGTGAGTAAACCATGCATACCTGTATTAGCAGACTACACGACGCTCTCGCCAAGCTTTAATTATATTGATAGTTCTGGCAAATTTCCAAAAGGATATTCTGACAGAAATCTTTTAAGCTATTACGTTCCGAGAAATATTGCGGTACTAAAATATCTGCAAAAACAAAAATGGGTAACAATTACCCAACTGGTTGTTGCAGGACATTCGGAAGGCAGCACTGTTGCTGCAAAAATGGCGGCAGACTACAAAAAAATCACACATTTAATTTATGCTGGTGGAAATCCATTGGGAAGAATAATGTCAATAATTGGACATAGCAGAGAAAGTGAAACCAACACAGACAGCACAAGATTTGGCGAAGATGAATTAAAGTATTGGGAAGCAGTCGTAAAAAATAAAAGCGATATGGACGGTTCACAAGGAGATACACATAGAGCGACATTTGAATTTTCGCAACCGCCAATTAAGTATTTAGAAAAACTAAAAATTCCTGTTTTAGTATCTTATGGGACAAAGGATTGGAGCGCCCCCTTTAACGACTTTATGCGTGTGGACTTTATCCGGCATGGAAAAAACAATTTCACGTTCCAACCTTATGTTGGAACGGAACATAATTTTTTTCCAGTGACAGCAGACAATAAGCCTAATTACGATATTTTTAATTGGGACATAGTAGCATATGACTGGTTGAAATGGACAAACCAAAAATAAATACGTATGCGAACCGGATATATATGTATTAGAAACATATTATATTCAGTTAAGTTAATTAAACAAATACTATACGGTTAGTTGTGCGGATATATTTCAGACTAATATGGAGCATAATTTTCATAACTGTAAATTCAGTTTTCTTAAAAACACTTAACTTGTATTTAGATATTACTAAGTATAACTTTCATTACATCATGACATCAATTACTAAAGGCAACATCGAAACAGCGCACCAAAGGATCAAACCTTTTATACATCAAACCCCTGTATTAACCAATGCGAGTATTAACGATATTGCAGGAACAGAATTATATTTTAAGTGTGAGAATCTACAAAAAATAGGTGCATTTAAAATTCGGGGTGGAATGAATGCAGCGCTTTCTTTAAGTGCAGAAAAGCTTAGCAATGGGTTAGCTACGCATTCTTCAGGAAATCATGCACAAGCAATTGCTTATGCGGCCAAAGCCTTAGGAGTCAAAGCTTTTATTGTAATGCCTAGCAATTCACCTGCTGTAAAAGTTAATGCCGTAAAAGGGTACGGAGCTGAAATTACTTTTTGTGAACCCAATCAGGCTGCCCGTGAAAGTACTGTTCAAAAAATTATATCGGAAACCGGCGCGGCATTTATTCATCCTTACGATGATGATAGAGTTATTACTGGACAAGCTACCTGCGCTAAAGAATTAATAGAAGAAGTTCCGGGTTTAAATGTGATAATAGCTCCGGTAGGAGGCGGGGGATTACTTTCGGGCACTTCCTTGGCTGCGCATTTTATGCATCCGGATATGGAGGTATTTGCAGGAGAGCCAGAAGGTGCTGCTGATGCGATTTTAAGTTTCCAGTCAGGTAAAGTTGAAAAAGCCCCATTTGTAAAAACTATTGCTGATGGACTTTTAACCACACTCAGTGAACAAACACTTTCTATCATTCAAAAACATGTAAAAAATATTTTTACAGTTTCCGATGAAGAAATTAAAGCAGCACTCAAACTGGTTTACGAGCGGATGAAAATTGTGGTGGAACCCAGCGCTGTGGTGCCATTGGCCGTAGTGTTGAAAAACAAAGAACTATTTAAAGGTAAAAAAACGGGCATTATCTTTTCCGGTGGGAATGTAGACCTTGCCCGTTTTGGTGAATGGTTTCAATAAATTATTTAGAATCCCGCTACTGAATCGTCGCCTCTTTTATCTGCTGCTGCATCTCTTCTTTTATTTGGCAGTAATATAATGCCATCTGTTCTACCTATTGAGCCCCTTGCAGTTAATTTGTAACCCATTTTCTGTAATTGCTCTTTAGTGTCTGCATCAAAATCATTTTCTATCATCACTTCATCGGGCAACCATTGATGATGAAACTTAGGTTTGTCAATTGCATCACCCACGCTCATGTTGAAGTCGATAATATTTACGATAGCCTGATAAACAGAGGTCGGAATAGTAGTGCCTCCGGGTGTTCCAATAACGAGAAATGGTTTGTTTTCTTTTAATACTAATGTCGGAGTCATAGAGCTTAACATTCTTTTGCCGGGTTGAATAGCATTGGCTTCTCCACCAATTGCACCATACATATTAGGTACTCCGGGCTTTACACTAAAATCATCCATTTCATTATTTAAAAGAAAACCTGCTCCGCCAACTACCGTTCTGCAACCATAACTATTGTTTAGTGTAGTAGTAACTGCAACCATATTGCCTTGTGCATCTACAATACTTAAATGGGTTGTTTCTTCGCTTTCCTTTATTACACCTGCTTTTATGTCGGCACTTACACCTGCTTTTTCTGAATCATAATCGCTCATCCTTTTTGTTAAATACGCATCACTCATTAAAGTTTTTACCGGAACTTTAAAAAAGTCCGGATCACCCATAAATGCTGCTCTGTCGGCGTAAGCCCTGCGCTCCGCTTCAATCATCAATTGTACACTTTTTTTGGTTTGAAATCCATATTTGTTTAAGGGATATCGCTCAGTCATTTTTAACATTTGAGCCAACAAAATACCGCCACTGCTGGGTGGTGCAAAGCTAATTACCTGGTGACCTTTATAGTTAAAAGACAATGGAGTACGCATTTTTGCCTGATAATTCTTTAAATCATTTAGAGATACTATTCCATTCCCCCGTTGCATTTCGGCAACAATCAACTCCGCTGTACGACCCTCATAAAATCCCTTTTGTCCTTCCTGCTGAATTCTTTTTAGCGTGGAAGCTAATTCTTTCTGTACCAGCGTATCACCTACTTTCCATTTGGTAGATTTTACAAAAACATTAGATTGGGTACTGCTTTTAGCAATGGCCTCTTTTACTCCATTTAAACTTGCCGCTTCTTTTTCAGTAAGCACATAGCCCATTTCGGCAATATCAATGGCGGGTTGAATTAGTTGTGCAAATGGCAATTTTGCATGAACAAGTGTAGCAAATAAACCGGCAACTGTTCCCGGAATACCGCTAGCAAGATGTCCATTTTGTGAAAGATTTAGTTGAGCATTACCATTGTTATCAAGATACATATCGCGATTGGCCTTTTCAGGAGCGGCTTCCCTGTAATCAATCCCTATTAATTCTCCATTTGCCTTTCTACCTAATAAAAAACCACCTCCACCTATATTCCCTGCATTGGGGTAAACGACTGCTAATACCAACTGCGCAGCAATTGCTGCATCAAATGCATTGCCACCCTTTTTCATCACAACAGCTCCAACCATGCTGGCCAATGGATGCGCACTACTTACTGCGGCTTGCTTAAACTCACCTCTTTTTTGAACCGCATATAAAAATGGATTTACTTCCTTGCCGGGGCCAATAATTGAAAAATTAGTCTGCCCATGAACATGAGCAATCAATGAAAATAATCCTACTATTAATAATATTTTCCTCATAAAGTTAAATTACAGCTTTTTATGTTATCCGTTCATCCAATTTTGTAGAAACTTTTCAAAAAAAAAGCTAATTTTTGTCATTAATACTAATTTCACCTTTACAATTAAATTCATTGCCCACAAAAACACCTAAAGACTAAAAGTTGTAATAAAAATTAAACTACGAAATGAAAAAAATTCTAATTGCTACCTGCTTCATAATCACTACAGGCGTTTTATTTGGACAAAGCTTACTCAGTCCCGAACAGTTTTTGGGCTATAAAGTTGGAACAAGATTCACGCGCCATCATAAAATTGTAGAGTACGCTAAATCATTAGCACTTGCAAAACCCGACATGATGAAAATGGAGAAATATGGTGAAACCAATGAGGGGCGAGAGCTGATGATTGCTATGGTAAGTGATCCGGCAAACATTAAAAGTTTGGAATCGATCAGAATCAATAACCTTCGTTTGGCAGGTCTGTCGCCTGAAAGCGCTGAACCTGCAAATTCAAAAACACCGGCAATAGTTTGGTTAAGCTATAATGTACATGGCAATGAAGCTGCTTCTTCCGAAGCATTTATGCTTACTATTCATGCGTTACTGGATCCGGAAAACATACCAACAAAAGAATGGCTAAAAAATACCGTTGTTATTTTAGATCCATGTATTAATCCCGATGGCAGAGATCGATACATCAACTGGTATAACTCTGTAGTAGGTAAAAATTACAATGCAGATCCCGCAGCTCGCGAACATATTGAACCTTGGCCGGGTGGACGAAGCAACCATTATAACTTTGATTTGAATCGTGATTGGGCTTGGCAAACTCAAATAGAATCTCAACAGCGAATTAAAAAATACAATGAATGGATGCCACAAGTGCATGTGGACTATCATGAACAAGGATTTAATGAGCCCTATTATTTTGCACCTGCGGCAGAACCTATACATGAAGTAATTACGCCATGGCAAAGAGAAATGCAAGTAATTATTGGGAAGAATAATGCAAAATATTTTGATAACAACAATTGGTTGTTCTTTACCAAGGAAAGATTTGATTTGTTATATCCTTCATACGGAGACACTTATCCAGTATACAATGGGGCAATAGGAATGACTTTTGAACAAGGTGGAATTAGAGCAGGATTGGGAATTTTAAATGAAGATAATGATGTATTAACGCTGGTAGATAGGGCTGCGCATCACTTTACAACAGGATTATCTACCATTGAAGCTTCATCAAAAAACAGTCAAAAATTAATTGATGAGTTCAAATTGTTTTTCGATAATAGTCGTTCTGGTAAAGTAGGCGAGTATAAAACCTATGTGTTTACAGCAAAAAATGCAAACAAACTTAAAGCATTGGAAAAACTATTAACACAGAACGGCATTGAGTTTGGGTCATTGAGTAATAAAAATTTTAGAGGATATAATTATTTCACCGGCAAAGAGGAGCAGTTTGCAGAGGAGGGCTACCATCTTGCAGTTAGTGCATTTCAACCACGTGCAGTGATGGCTAAGGTCTTATTAGAGCCCAAAACGGTTGTAACAGATTCAAATACGTATGATATTACTGCCTGGTCTGCTGCGTATGCCTATGGTGTAAAAGCGTATGCTGTTAAAGAGAAATTAGCCGTAAATGCCAATCAGACAATATCCAATACAGTGGAAGCGGTGAATAGTAATTATGGTGCACTAATTCCTTATAATACATTTTATAGTGCCCAGGTTTTGGCACATTTATTAAAGAATAATGTGAAAGTACGTTTTGCAGAAAAGCCATTCAGTTATAAAAATATTAACTACGACAGAGGAACTTTAATTGTATTAAAAACAAGTAATTCCTCCAATTGGCTTACAGTTACAAATGATGCTTGTAAAAAATATAGTGTGCAACCTGTTGCAGTAGAAACCGGTTTTATGGACAAAGGTGCTGATTTTGGTTCGCCTGATATCATCAACATAGCAGCTGCACCTAAAGTTGTGTTGGTTACCGGTGAACAAACTTCTTCATTGGGTGCTGGGGAAGTTTGGCATTATTTCGAAAAACAATTAGACTACCCCCTTACCTTAATCAATACTACAGATTTAGGAAGAACTAATTTAAAAAATTACCAAGTACTGATATTGCCAGATGGTAGTTACAGAAATATTACAGACAAAACCACCATGGAAAAACTAAAAGAGTTTGTTCGTAGTGGCGGTAAAATTATTGCATTAGAAAATGCGGTAGCTGTAATGGCTGGCGCAGATTGGGGAATCAAACAAAAAGAGGGTAATAAAAAATCAGACAAGGACGAGGATACGAAATTGAAAAAGTATGGCGAGCGAGTAAATGATTATTTAACCAATTCTATTCCCGGTGCAATTTTTAAAGTGAATGTAGATAATACACATCCACTGGCATTTGGTTACCCCGATTATTACTACACATTAAAGCAAGACAATAATATTTATGCTTATTTAACAGATGGATGGAATGTTGGGACTTTAGGGAAAGATGCCTATGTGACTGGGTTTGCAGGTGCTTCGGCTCAAAGCATGTTAAAACATGGTCTGTTGATGGGAGTTCAGGAAATGGGAACAGGTTCGATTGTTTACTTTACTGATGATTTGCTTTTCCGAAATTTTTGGGAGAATGGCAAGTTATTATTTGCTAATGCGGTATTCTTAGTTGGGAAATAATGGAAAAGGATTGATAAAAAACCATTCAACTAAAAATTAGTTGAATGGTTTTTTATTGTTTTATAATTTGATATTCAATGCCAGCATAAAATTCCTTCCCGCCATTGGGTAATAATAATTTTCTGTAGATTGAACTCCTCCATAGATATAACTAAAAGTATATCCATTTGGTTCATAAAGTTTGTTTAACAAATTATTTGCCTGAAAAATTAACTGTATTTCTTTCAGCACTCTTTTTTTGATGACATAGATTGCACGAAAATCCTGCGTTACAAATGCATTTAGTTTTCTGCTCTCATCTTGTGTGTTATCTAAATATTGTTTATCAACGTATTTGTTGATTAAACTAAAAGTGATGTCTTTGGAGGGTAAAAAATTTATTGTTGCACCAGCAATTTTATTTGCAGAAAATGAGATGTCCTTATCAGTGTGATACATCGTTTCTTGTGTACCATTATCATAATTATCTATGAACGCTGTAAATGATTTTATTTTGTTTTTGCTTAGTGTAAAATTTCCTGAAACATTTAACCATGAATTAATAAATGCTTCACCCTGCAGTTCAATGCCCATTCGATAACTAGATGGTATGTTGGTTCTGGTATATGCACCAACGTCATTGATTTTTCCGGTTAAAACCAGCTGATTGTTGTAACCCATGTAATAAAAAGTAGCACCGAATGAAGACTTACTGTTTCTTTTTTCAATTCCAAGTTCTACATCGTGTAATGTTTCATGCGTTGGTTGAGTAATTGGACTGGCTTGAAAATCATTTCTATTAGGCTCCTTGTTCGCAATCGCATAACTTAAAAAAGACTGCCATCCCTTTTTTGTGTAGGTTATTCCTATTTTAGGATTTACAAAATTGAATTGTCTGGATATATTTAATAATTCATTTCCATCAAATCCATTCATAGTGTGTTTAACAAAGCGATATTGAACATCTATGAAACTACTTAAATTGGGAGTTAACTGATGTTGCCATTTTACATAAATATTCGCATCCGATTTCTCCGCTGGGTGATGATAATAATGATGATTATTAGGTACGGTGCCCTTTTCTATCCAAACAATATTACCAAAGTGTTTGCCATCATATTTATTCCAGCCACCACCAATGGTTAAATCATCTAAATTAGTTTTATATTGTAGTGATGCAATTTGACCATAAAAATAATTGTCTAACCAACGTTGCCTTACTAAATTGGTAGTGGTAAAAGTGTCAGCACCAACTATCATGTTTGGAAGCCCATAGTCAGCGTAATTGCTGTTGGCTTTATATTCTTCGTAATATCCTTTTCCTCTGGTTAAAAAAAATGCAGTATTCATCGACCATTTTGAAGACAAAGCACGGTTATAAAATAATTGATAATGTGTTTGCGTATAATTATCTGTTTGATTGTCATACGGTGTATCCGCTTTTTCAGTACCCGCAGGATTGTAAGTTCTGTTGTCAACTAATGTAGCTGCATCAATGCCATACCATGATTG
>CANHJH010000047.1 GCA_947460365.1 Sphingobacteriia bacterium
AAACTTTTATCATAAACCAAATTAAAACCGCCTGGGAATACCGCAAAAAAATAGGTTACACCGAAAACTGCAGGCTCGTTTTTGGGGAAGCTGACCAATTGCCGGCATTGATTATTGACAAGTTCAATGACTATTTTGTTCTGCAAACCCTTTCTCTAGGTATAGAGAAATGGAAACCAACCATAGTAAAAGCATTGAATGAAATTTTTATTCCCAAAGGGATTTATGAACGAAATGACGTGCCAGTTCGTTTATTAGAAGGCTTAGAACAACAAAAAGGCTTTTTATCTGCTCCCTTCGATACCAATATCATCATCCAAGAAAATGGCTTGAAGTTTAATGTTGATATAGAAAATGGCCAAAAAACCGGATATTTTCTTGACCAGCAAGACAATAGAAGAGCTATACAGTCTATAGTTAAGGGTGCAGATGTATTAGGCGCATTTACTTACACAGGTACATTTGAAATTCATGCCGCTCATTATGGGGCTAAGTCTGTATTTGGGATTGATATTTCTGAACAAGCGGTTGTACACGCCAATAAAAATGCCGCTTTAAACGGATTAGACCATATTTGCAAGTTCGAAGCAATGAATGCATTCGATGTTCTGAAAGATTGGGGAAGAGCGGGTCGACAATACGATGTTGTGATGTTAGATCCTCCTGCATTTACCAAAAACAGAGAACATATTCAAAAAGCGGTAACAGGGTATAAAGAGATTAATTTGAGAGGGATGAAACTACTTAAAAATGGTGGATTCTTAGTTACTTCCAGTTGTACCAATTTAGTTCCCCCGGATTTGTTTTTGCAGACAATTGAAATGGCTGCTAAAGATGCTCGTAAACGAATCAGACAAGTAACTTTTAATGCACAGTCCTCAGATCATCCAATTATCTGGGGAATGGATAACACCAATTACCTGAAATTTTTAATTGTGGAAGTTTGCGACAAGTAAAAAAATAGATCTTTACCAACAAGGCAAACTCTATGACTTTTGACTTTTGACTTTTTACCTGATTATTTGAAATTTACCCGATTCAACAATCCGGCTGGTTCTGTCGCGAAGTTGAAAAATGTATAACCCACGGTAATATGAATCATCAAAATAAATAGTCATTCTCGTATCGTTAATAACGGAAGAAGACATTTTTTTACCAATGAAACTATATATTTCTAAAGTGAACGATCGATCTACTGTTTTATCAAATTCAAATTGAATATATTGAGTGGCAGGATTGGGGTAATACCGTTGAACTTTAGTATTGGAATCTGAAAAATTATTGATTGAATTAAATAACCACCTGTTGTCGCCGGTAAAACTGGCACAAAGGATAAAGGATGTAATGAGTAATATGGTCAATTTTATTTTCAAACGATACTAGGCATGCTAATTCAAAACTACTACTTAAAAATCAAATATTAAAAAAATTATAAGCGATATCATGAAGTAATGACTTAAAATACCGCTTATAACCTATTATAAATAATAAATTTTATTAATTTAATCCTTTTAATGTTTCCTGAATAGCACTGAAATCAGGTAAATCCCCAGGAGTTGGACAAACCTCAGCGTATTGAACAGTACCGTCTTTGTCTACCACAAAAGCGGCTCTTTTGCTAACCCCAGCCATTTCAAAAGCAGGGAATGTTTCATATAAAACACCGAAATCAGTAGCTGCTTGCTTATTAAAATCGCTTAATAAAGGAAAGTTTAAATTTTGCTCTGCTTTAAACTTATCCAGTGCAAAAAGTGAATCAACTGAAATACCCAATACAGTTGCGTTGGCATTATTATATACAGCAATATTATCACGAATATTACAAAGTTCTGTGGTGCATGTGCCGGTAAACGCCAACGGGAAAAATAATACTACCACGTTTTTACCTTTTAACTCTGAAAGAGATACTTTTTGTTTTTCAGTATTAAATAATGAAAAATCGGGAGCTTGTTGTCCTTTTTGAATACTCATTTTGTATTTATTTATGATTTAAAAATTTGTTCTTCCTTAATTAAACAGTCGAATGAATAATTTGTTTGAATGACAGCATGCAATTTAAATACAACGCCACATCACTTCAAAGGCTTATCCTTGGTTACTCTGGAGGTTGCATCTACCGAATCTACTAAAGCTTTAAATAGTTTAGGATGAGATTCGTAAAATTTAAAGCTCGAATAATATTGATCTTTAGTAACCCCATAAGAACGGAACACCTGATCATATAGCCTAAAATTTTCATTTTGAAGCTTATGTGCAGAATCGTACATGATAATTCTGTTATAATATTCATCCGCCTTTAACATGTCCCACATAATAAAACGCATTTCATTTGGTTGAATGAATTTTTTAGGCACGCTGTTAGTGAATGAATTTTCACTACATGCTGAGATAAATAATATACCTATTATTGCTATGTGTTTCATTATTGCAACTCTTGTTTGTATCGGCTTGAATTTACGATGTCCAACACACTGAGTAATTCAATCGCTTTGGTTCTTTCTTCTGAATTACCTTTTTTAAACAAACCGATTAATTCTTGCGTTTTGCCTTGCATAAAAAACTGCAAAATCATTGTATTGGGATTTTCCTTATTAAATGAATAAAGCTGCGTGAGTGTTTGAAGCAAATTAGCTCGGGCTTCTTTTTCATTTTCCGACATCTTATCTAATCCTGTTCTGTAATAGTTATAGATAATATCATGAAAAACATTGTATCTGCTATTAATGAGATTTTCATTTAACCAATAACGATTTCTTACCCCGTCGAACATTTTCCAACCAGCAATATTCTTAGCTTCAGGGGCATTATTTACAATATTTTGGGCTTTTCGATAGTATTCATCACCTCCTTTAGGAGAAAATGAATCATAATCTAATCCCAAAACCATATAAGCATAATAAGCAAATACCGCTGTTAAATTTGCCACCCCCGCATCAGAACCCTGCACCCTACTTTCATTAAATTCTACTGGTTGAAATTCAATGTATTTGAAAGTAACATCTGCATCAATAAAATTAATCATTGCCGATTGGTAAGATGTGCCATAAATTGGTCGTGCAGCTTGAACGGTTAAAGATGCCTTGTAAATATTGGGTTCTAATATGCTTTCAATGTTTAGTATAAAACTGCATGCTACTTTCTCATTTTGCGAGAATCCATCACCGGTCCACTTTCTGTTATTAAGCAAATCATTTAATTGTGATTGCATGGTTATAAATATTTTTTTCTCCACGGTAGAGTTGACCCTACCGGCAAGCACTGTTACTTTAGCTTTTAATTCTTGAGCAATTAATGCACTATTGATTAGGGTGAATACAAGGAGAAAAATATATTTTTTGACTTGCATAATGAATGAAATTGAAAAGTAACAAAAAACGACAGTAATTACTGTCGTTTAAATAATATTTGCTAGTAAGTTTATCTAAATAAATCAGTTTCATTATTTGATCTATAGTAAACTTTATCTTCCATGAATTCTTGAGTTGCCAAAATAGCCGGATTAGGCATTTTTTCGTAGGCTTTAGATATTTCTATCTGCTCTTTGTTTTCATGCACTTCTTCTAAACTATCAGTATGGCTTGCAAATTCTTCTAACTTGTTATGTAATTCTTCACGAATTGAAATATTAATTTGATTGGCCCTTCTTGCGATAATTGCAATTGACTCATACAAATTACCTGTTTTTTGTTTGATTGAAATCAGGCTTTTCGTTTCTACCACACTGGCAGTGTTGGCACTCATTTGCCTTCTTAATTTGCTCATTTTTTGCCGGGTTTAAGTATGTTAAGGGTTTGTGTTTTATATTTATTTACTTCTTCCAAGTACTTGCTGTCAGAAAAACGATCACCAAATTCACTGCACTCCGCCAATACTTTTTCGAAGCGCTCTTTTTGTTTCTCTTCGTAACTCATTTCAGCATATTTGAAATAAGACTTTATCATCAATAATTTATATTCATCTGATTTTTTTGAATCAGGGAAATTATCAGATACGTTTCCAAAGGCAATTGCAGCTGCTTTAAAATAGCCTAAATTGTAATACAGCTCTGCACTTTTAAAGTCTTTCAATTCAAGCTTTTCTCTGCATATATCAATTAATTCTGCGGCATCTTTTAACCTGGGTGAAGTTGGATGCGAGCTAATATATGCCTGCATTAATCCCATGGTTTTGTTGGTATTGGTTTGATCCAATTCAACCTTTGGAGATTGCTTAAAGTAGCAATAAGCGCGCATATATTCACACTCTTCCGCTTTTATACTCGCAGGGAAATTTTCTACAAATGATTTAAATAAATTCTCTGCATTGAGGTAATCTTTGTTATAATAATATGAATACGCGTACTTAAAATACATGTCTTCATAACGGGTAGACCCTTTTAAATAAGGGAAAACATCCTCGTAAAGCTTTTGTGCTTCCGGATACTTTTTAACACCATAATACTCTTCGGCCATCTTATATTTATACTCAAAATCCTTGCTACGCATGATTTTGGTCATCTTACTGGAACAAGAAGAAGCTAAAAAAACAATTAACAAAGAAAATAATACAATTCTACCCATAAAGTCGGCGAAATTAAGCATAAAAAGGCAATTTATGAAAGGTTATTCAATAATTTGCTAAACATAGCGTTAATTAATAGCTAAAAAGGCCGTTTCGCAGAAAGCGAAACAGCCTTTTTTATTACAACTTCAGGTGATATTATTTAGTATCACCCTCTCCTTCCTGCAATTTTGCTTTAATTTCTGCCAAAGCACCTAAATCACCTAAAGTAGCTTTTTCAACTTTACTTTGGATGTTTTTTACTGCTTTCTTAGTATTGTCAGACTCAGCTTTTGCTTCTTTCTTCG
This sequence comes from Sphingobacteriia bacterium, assembly GCA_947460365.1. Lineage (GTDB taxonomy): Bacteria > Bacteroidota > Bacteroidia > Chitinophagales > Chitinophagaceae > Sediminibacterium. The sequence continues at coordinate 4,848 of CANHJH010000047.1, forward strand.
CTACTTCTTTCTCTTCTGCAACATGCTGCTCCCAAATACGGGCATGACTTAAAACGATGCGTTTTTCATTACGATCGAATTCAATTACCACAAACTGAGCTGTTTCATCAGCTTTAACCTGAGAACCATCTTGTTTGTTTAAGTGACGGTTAGGGGCAAATCCTTCTAAACCATACTGTAATTGAACTAAAGCACCTTTATCATCTTTACGGGTAACTGTACCTTCATGGATAGAACCAATTGCAAAAGTTTCTTCCAAGGCATTCCAAGGATCTTCTTCTAATTGCTTATGGCCTAATTGAAGTTTACGGTTTTCTTTATCAATACTTAAAATGATGATGTCGATTTGATCTCCCACTTTAGTGTAATCTGTAGGGTGATTGAAACGCTTCAACCAGCTTAAGTCGCTGATGTGAATCATTCCACCAATACCAGGCTCTAATTCAACGAAAACGCCATAAGGAGTAATGTTTTTAACTAAACCTTTATGCTTGCTGCTTTCAGGGAATTTGTTTTCAATGGTATTCCAAGGATCCTGAGTCATTTGCTTGATACTCAAACTCATCTTACGAGCATCCTTATCTAAGGTTACAACTTTTGCTTCATGCTCATCTCCCAATTTGAAGAATTCTTTAGCATTAATTGGAGTGTTAGCCCATGTAATTTCAGATACGTGTACCAATCCCTCTACTCCAGGTTGGATTTCAAGGAACGCACCATAATCTTCAATATTAACTACCTTACCTTTTACTACAGACCCTTCGGCTAAACCTTCAGGTAATACATCCCATGGATGTGGAGTTAATTGTTTCAAACCTAAGCTGATACGCTTCTTATCATCATCAAAGTCTAAAACAACCACCTGTAATTTTTGATCCATCTTCACCACTTCACTTGGGTGAGAGATACGACCCCATGAAATATCGGTGATATATAACAATCCATCTAATCCACCTAAATCCATAAATGCACCAAAGTCAGTAATGTTCTTAACAACCCCTTCTAATACCTGACCTTTTTCTAGTTTACTCATGATTTCAGCACGTTGTGCTTCAATATCACTTTCAATTAATGCTTTATGAGATACAACAGCGTTCTTAATAGTTTCATTTATCTTAACTACTTTAAACTCCATTGTTTTACCCACAAACTGATCATAATCAGTTACAGGCTTAACATCAATTTGAGAACCTGGTAAGAAGGTTTCCATACCAAATACATCCACAATTAAACCGCCTTTAGTTTTGCTGGTAACAGCACCAGTAACCACTTCGCCAGTTTTGTGAACTTCCACAATTCTTTCCCAAGCACGGAAAATTCTCGCAGATTTACGGCTAAGGTGAAGATTACCAGAACGGTCTTCTTTCTCCACTACCATAACTTCTACTTCGTCTCCGATTTTTAGTCCTTGTACATCGCGGAATTCATTTAGAGAAACTAAGCCATCACTTTTAAAACCAATGTTGATTACAACATCTGTTTTAGTTAAAGCAACTACTAAGCCATTTACGATTTCTCCGTCTTCAATTTGAATAAAGGTATTGTCATACACTTTATCATACTTTACACGCTCTGTTTCAGCATAATGACTCACATTGCGCTTGTCAATAGACCAATCAAAATCATCATGCGCTGTTTCTACTACCGGCGCTGCTTCAGGTGCTTTTGGTGTCGCAGTAGGAACATCGGCTGCCGCCGCATTCTCCTGAGCATCTGCGTTTAGTTGTTTGTTAATCAATTTCATACAATAATCCGATGGTTTTAATCGGGTCGCAAAGGTACTAAAATTGATTAATGTAACCGAAATAATGAGAAAAAAGGAGGCTATTTCTGCTAAAAAATCACAATACAATACAGCCGAAGCGGATTTTTAATTAAATTATTGTTTAATATATCATATACAATTAGATTTTTTGAAGAATTAGAGGACCCAATTACCGATATAGGTATTGAACGATCATTCCATCCCTTCAAGATTATAAAAAGATTGCCTGCGTTTGAATTATATCATCAGGCTACTTTTCTAAATTTTTGACTTTTGACTTTTGACTTTTTCCCTATATTCATGTTAAATAAAAATAATAACCATGAAAAAAATGTTACTTGCGTTGTCATTACTAATCGCAATTTCATTAACAACAATTGCACAACGTTCTCCTAATGCAAAAGAAGTAAAAAAAGAGGCCGCAGCTAAAACAAAAGCAGATGGTACGCCTGATATGCGTTTCAAGGAAAATAAACAGAAAAAAGAAGTAAAATCTAAGGGGCCATTAAAAGCAGATGGTACGCCTGATAAACGTTTCAAAGCAAACAAAATCTAATAAAGATGGTATATTGGCAAAGGGTTTCAATTTCATGAATTGAAACCCTTTTTACTTTTTACTTAATTGTGCCGCTATCCAACCACTCGTCCAGGCATGCTGAAAATTAAATCCGCCTGTAACGCCATCAACATCTAAAACTTCGCCCACAAAATATAAACCCGGAATAATTTTACTTTCCATGGTTTGTGGGTCTACCTCATTAGTTACTATTCCACCACAAGTAACAAACTCTTCTTTGAAAGTAGTTTTACCCTGTACTAAAAATGTATGCGCTGTGAGCAGCTGCATTAATTTGTTTTGCTCTTTCGATTTCAGTTCAGCCCATCGTGTGTCTTCTACAATAGCGGATTGCTGTAAAAAATAATTCCACAAACGACCAGGCAACCCAAATGGATTTTTATTGGCAATTTTTTGAGAAGAATATTGATCACGATATAATGGCCAATCGGTTCTTAAATCTTGCTCAACAATGTTTCCAAGCCAATTAACTAATATAGAAAATGAATATTGTTTAGTAGCCAATTCTCTTGCACCCCAGGCCGACAGTCGAAGTACTACTGGCCCACTTAAGCCCCAATGAGTAATAAGTAAAGGGCCCTGTTCTTGCAATTTAGTGCCAGCAATTTTTACCATTGCATTGGGCACACTCAACCCCATTAGTTCCGTGATCGGATGCTTTGGAATATTAAAAGTAAATAGTGAAGGGACGGGTTCATTGATTTGATGACCTAATACTTTTAACCACTCAAACATGCTAGATTTGGGAAATCCGCCACATGCTATGCACAATGAGTCTGCATGCCAAGTCACTCCATTGGAGGATTGAATCTTAAATAACGCATCACTTTTATGGATGCTTTTTACATCACAGTTTAACTCAAATGAAACTTTATATTTAGTTGCTTCCTTCAACAAGCAATCTATAATAGTTTGCGAATCATTCGTTACAGGAAACATTCTACCATCGGCTTCTGCATGAAGTTGCACCCCTCTTTCTTCAAACCATTGAATAGTATCAGAAGTGAAGAACTTATGGAAAGTTTTATTCACAAATCGGCCGCCCCTTGGATATTTTTTTATTAACGCAGGAATGTCAAAACAAGCGTGCGTAACATTACATCTTCCACCTCCACTAACCTTTACTTTAGATAATAATTTATTGGATTTTTCCAACACCAATACTTTTAATGAAGGATCTATTCTTGCTGCATTTACCGCACAAAAAACACCTGCAGCACCTCCGCCAATAATTATTAATTGCTTTGCCATCCATACAATATTAAGCAATTCTTTCAAAAAAAATGGTTGCAGTTGGATTATCCAATCATGCAACCATTTTTTTTGAAAAATTTATACTCAACGAATAAGCACGTTGCCTTATTTTTTATTTAGATGAATGCCTAAGCCAATTTCATATTGCTGACTTGATGTGTTGGCGATTTTATTATTTGTATTGTAAAACAAATTTAATTCTGCAACATCTTTCCATCTTACGCCTGCACCAGTTCTGATGTTTCCGGAACTTTGGTATACCAACATTGCATTCAATAAATTATTGTAATCGAACTGAGCACCTAAATCAAAAACAGTTGCTGTATTCTTATAAAAGCGTAGCATCGTTACTGGCTTTAAATGAATATTGCTTTCTTTATTCATTTCTATATTATAATAAGCGGCAATTTGCCCTATTGCGAGATTTGATGAATTGCTATTTTGCATGTTTTCTTGGATCCTAAATAATGAAGCACCTAACGTTAACTTTTTTGTTTGATATACCATTCCAATATTTCCATCAAACTGTGTGCTTTTTTTAATACTATTATTTATCATTGGATCTAATACTTCATCATTGCTTAAATTCTTATTGTCCAAACGATCACTAGAAATAGCCAAAGAAATACCAATTCGTAAATGTTTTTCTTCTGCTAACTTTACTCGGTATGCATAATTTACTATGCCAAATGTTCTATTTAACACTCCGGCAACATCACTCATAATCTGTACACCAACCGATGAGTTTTTGCCAAAAATAAACGCACCACTAATATTAGTTGTAACTGGCGCTCCATCAAACCCAACCCAGCTTCTGTTTTGTAAAGCATATATTTTATTACTATCTATTCCTGTAAAACCAGCATTCCAAAGTGCTCGATTATGAAAATATTGACTCATGCTGTTTTCAACTTGCTGCTGTGCCTCAACTTTGTTTTGAAAAAATGTAGCTAATGTTATACAAATAGCAATGATATACTTTTTATTCATTTCAATTTATTTAATTAATCTTTAAATCATACTGCTTATAATGAAATCAAATTTTATTACCTAACAATAGTTATTGCACCTTTTTTTACTAAAATATTATTTACAATTAATACATAATAATAAGTGTCTTTTGCTAGTACTTTTCCTGCAATTGTTCCATCCCAATTATTTGCATAATTATTTTGCTCATACACCAGCTTACCTAACCTATCATAAATTTGCAACTTGTTGTTCGGGTATTGATCAATATTCTTTATTACAAATTTTTCATTAATGCCATCTCCATTTGGTGAAAATGCAATTGTTGGAGTAAGGTAAATGTCTTCAATAATTTTCACATCTATTCCATCTGTACTGCTACATCCAGCAGTATTGGTAACAGTAACATTATACCTGGTATTGGCAGTTACTCTAGCTAATGGATTGGCAATTGTAGCATTGTTTAAGCCAGCAATTGGAGTCCAGTTGTAACTTGTAATATTAGCAGCTGCAACATTTAACTGTGTATACAATCCTTTACTAACACTTGTAGAAGAAGCTGTAACAACAGTTGACGGTAATGCATTAACTGTTACATTTATTGTTAGCGTAGTTGATGCATAGCCGTCGCTTACCTGAACAGTAAATATATCGTTTCCACTAAACCCGCTTTTTGGCGTGTAATTTAATCCGGTTGGAACAACACTACTGCCATTAGATAAGGCTGTTGCGGCATTAAAACCAGATAAAGTTCCATTTACCGGAGCAGCAGAAACTGTCCACGTAAGTGTTTGTGCAGTATTAGGTTCTGACACTGTCAATAAACTATTGATACTATATGCTGCACTGTTTTGGCAAATTGTAAATGATGCTGCACTTGGCAATTGAACAAAAGCCGGAGGTGTATTGGTTGAATATGTTTGACCGCCAGTAAAGCCGGTTGTATTGGGATTTCCCACAGAATCAGTAATGCCATTGCTTGCGGCGGCTAAATCCAATCGAATAGATCCCCCTGCTGTTACATTATTAACCGTAACATCAAATGTTTCTGCAGCAATTTTTGATATAGATGAAATTACACCTGTTGCTACTCCCGTGGTTGTTAAAACAAACGCGGGTAATGCTACATGCTTAACTGCTTCGCTGAACACCACTCGATAAACCAATGTTGTTAGGTTGGTTATTTGCGACAATGGATTTTCACGATTAATGCTTTTAACAGTTGGTGCAGTTTTATCTATCAGTACTACAGAATTGTCTGATGTTGCTGAAACATCTGCACCTTTATTGCCTACACTATCTTCAAAAGAAACTTTAAATAATACAATTGATTCAGGAATAGTTGAAAGGATCGTATAAGTAGCCGACCAATTATTTCCACTAACATTTGTTGCTGCAACAGAAGTGCCGCCAATTGTAACTATAGGAGAAGTAATTGTTTCACTCGAAGTAAACAACAATATAATATTATCTCCCACTTTTGCTTTACTTACCATGCTATTATTACTACTTATTGTAATAGAAGAAATGGTGGGGATCGTTTTATCAATCAACACTGCACTATTGTCTGAAGTTGCTGAAACACTTGTTCCACTATTCCCTACAAGATCAGTGAAGCTGATATTAAATGTAATAGCTGCTTCAAGGTCGCTTGATTGAATCATATAGGGTGCTGTCCAATCATTCCCACTAACATTGCTTGGTGTTACCGAATTTCCTCTAATTGAAACTGTTGGATTACTGATTTTTTCACTTGCAGTAAAAGAAAGCGTAACGATGTCTCCCACTTTAGCTTTATAATTAATTTTGTTATTGCTTTTAATATTAACTGAAGTAAGCGTTGGAGCTGTTTTATCTATTGTAAAAGTTTCTCCGGCATAGGGCAATGTTGAAGTTATTTTATGCGTTAATCCCACACCATTTATGCAGCTTAATCCGATAGACCCAGAACCAGTTCCCGTATAAACTTGAACATTCCAAATACTATCAGAACCTATCACTGAAATGATAGAATCTCCTGAAATTCCGGTTTTAGTTATTGAAAAATTATCTTTAGTTAATCCGCCAATGCTGTCTGTAAATTTAATTTTAAATGTTACTATTCCTGCATTGGTCATGCTATCTGTAGGTGTCGATTTTTTGATTGAAACAATTGATGTAGGCAGTACAATTGTAAAATTTAAAATTGCGCCTCTTGTGGTATCAGTTCCATCAACTGCTAGTGCTCTATAAAAATATTTTGTATTAATAACTACCATTGGGGCTGAAAGTGTTACTGAAATTGGAGTTGATCCTGCACCCGCAGTGATTGATCCTCCTGTGGTTGCTGCTATAAAATTTGTTAGCGAGGTAGAATCGGTGCCAAATTCAAATCCAGATGTAAGTGTAAGTCCTAAATCTACAACTGTTCCATTCAGCACAACTGAATTGTTGGGTTGTTGAATGGCGTTATTCGTTGTTACAATTGGTATTGGGCTGATAGTTATTGAGCCATTTCCGGAGTTAGCTCCATCGGTTACTACTAAGTTTACATCTGATGGATTGGTATAGTTAGAGCCACCTGCTCCACCACCACCTCCACTTGTGTGATTGTACATGCAACCTGTAGTTCCGGCTGCACCACTTCCGCCGCCGCCTCCAACTACATACCCACCACCACCTCCTCCTCCATCGGGTGTATTGGTAAGGAAACCAAAATAAGGCCCGCAGCCACCTGTTCCATCATTAAGCCCAGCATGTGCGTTAATCGATACAGAAGCATTACACCCAACTCCTTTAGCGCCTCCTACTCCAATTGCACCCCCTTTTCCGCCAGTAGTTGTGGTACTTGCATCAACAATAGATTCAGCTCCGTCTTCACCTGCCGTATTACTTTTACCGCCATTACCACCTGTTGTAATAGCGCTATTGTCTGCGAATCTGTATCCAAAGCCACCACCACCGCCGCCGCCGCCTGCTACTACTACCCTGCCGGTAAGGGTTGAGTCGTTTTTTCTCACATCACTGGCACCACCGCCATTTCCACCATTAATGGCTCTTGTTCGTACAATATCCCCAGCTTTTCCCGCTTTGCCTCCGCCATTGTACCCATTGGTACCACCCACCACTACATATAACACATCGCCAGGAATAACTGAAATAATAGACTCTATATAAGCCCCGTTTCCTCCTTTTCCACCCGTAGTTGCATCAGCTCCCGATGCCCCATTGGCTTTTACTTTTAAGGAAGTCACGCCGGCAGGTACAATATATTGTTGAGTACTTCCAGTATAATTAAAAGTTACAGACTGTGCCAATAAATTACCGCTTAATAAGAGCAAACAAAAGCACATAGTCTGCTGAAAATACTTAAACCAAGAAAAATTGTTTTTCATAGAAAGGGAGGATTTATAGATTTATTAACTAAGATATCTCCTAATCTATTTTAACAATTGATTGACATTTAGATTTAAGTAGATTATAATAAATCGATAGTACTTGGGCGATTATTTTAATTATTTTTTTAACTAAAATAGTCGTGAAAAATAGGCAACCTACTTTTTATAACTAAAATCATGAAAAACGGGTAAATATTCAACAAGAATTGTTAAACATTTACCCGTTTTAAAACGTTTATTCAAAAAATTAGTAAATTTTTTGAATGGCCATCCACTTATAATAAATCAATAATAGGTTGAGTTCAATTGATTATTTGCTTTTTCTGCAGCCTCAATGATGCTGTAATCCGATAAAATCAATGCCTTATTTCTTTTTACACATACATCATGTTCGAAATGAACGGAAGCCTTGCCATCTCTGGTTTTAACAGTCCATCCATCCTTATCAGTGTAAACGTCCTTAGTTCCAAGATTAATCATTGGCTCGATGGCCAACACCAAATTTTCTTTTAGCTTAGGCCCACTCCCTCTTTTGCCATAATTAGGCATTTGAGGGTCTTCATGCAAACTTCTGCCCAAACCGTGACCAACTAATTCTCGTACTACCCCATAACCATGTTTAATTTCGGTATGCTCTTGAATAGCATGAGCGATGTCGCCAATTCTATTGTTAACAATGGCCTTTTCAATTCCTTTGTACAAAGATTCTTTAGTAACTTTTACTAGTTCAATTTCCTCGGGAGAAGCCTCGCCCAAAATAAATGTATACGCATGATCTCCATGCCAACCATTTAAAATAACCCCCATATCAATAGACACAATATCACCATCTTTAAGCGCTACATTATTAGGAAATCCATGCACTACTACATCGTTTACTGAAGCACAAACAGTAAATGGGTAACCTCTATAATTTAAAAAAGAAGGAATTGCTTTGTGATCCTTTACAAATTCAAAGCATAATTTATCTATTTGAATGGTAGTCATTCCCGGTTTCAATACCTTGGCAACTTCTGTTAAAGTTTTACTCACCAATGTAGCAGCTTCTTTCATTAAAGCTACTTCTGTTTCAGTTTTATAATGGATCATATTTGTCCTTCTGGTCATGATAAAAAATAAACCTGTTCAGCATAGCCAAACAGGTTTACAAAGTTCGTAATAAATTATGATTAAATAGCAGTAGGAGTAACAGTTTGTCTGCCTTGTACTCTTCCACTTTTCATTAAACCATCGTATTGACGCATCAATAAATATGTTTCTATCTGCTGTAAAGTATCTAAAACAACACCTACCATAATTAACAAGGAGGTACCACCAAAGAAAGTACTGAACCCTTGTGTAACTTTTAAGTTTGATGCAATACCAGGTAAAATACCAACTAAAGCAAGAAATATTGCTCCGGGAAGGGTAATTCTATCCATAATAGCACCAATATAGTCAGCAGTGGGTTGACCAGGTTTAACCCCTGGAATAAATCCATTGTTTCGTTTTAAATCTTCTCCAATTTGTTTAGGATTGAAAATTAAAGCGGTGTAAAGGAAGGTGAATCCGATTACCATTATAGAATATATCACCATGTACCAAACATTGCTATGATCGTTAAATATTTTAACAATACCCTGTGCAGAATCTAAATTGGTAAAAGAAGCTAATGTTGGTAAGAACATAATTGCTTGCGCAAATATTATTGGCATAACACCAGCACTGTTTACTTTAACAGGTAAGAATTGACGAGCACCACCTACTTGCTTATTTCCAATAATTTGCTTGGCATAATTAACAGGTATTTTTCTAACACCTTGTACAAGAATGATTAATCCCATAATAATGGCAACTAGGATAGCAATCTCAATTAAGAAGATTAATAATCCGCCACCACCACTAACGCCTTTAGCGCCAA
>CANHJH010000048.1 GCA_947460365.1 Sphingobacteriia bacterium
ATTAATGATGAAATTATCTTGCCACTAACAAGCTAATACGCATCAAAAATTACATCATTCATGTAACAAAGCTATTCTTCATTATCAATTAACCATTATCAACTGTCCATTGTCCATTATCAATTATCAATTATCAATTATCCCTTACCTAATAAATCTTCCAAAAAACTCCATCGTTCTCAACATCTGATCTATACGCTGGCGATTATTGCCTGTTCTGGTTAATTCATGTGTGCCGCCCGGATGTCGAACATACTCTACCGTTCTGCCTAATATCTTTAAACTTCTGTACAACATTTCACTTTGTATTACACCGGTTCTCAAATCATTTTCTCCATGAAAAATAAGATAAGGGGTATGTATGTTGGCAACATAATTAATGGGCGACTCTCGTTGTAAAATCGGTTTCACTTTTTCTTCCCATGGGTAGCCACCAAAATAATTGGGCACCAATCTCCAGGCGTTGCCTTCTCCAAAAAATGTTCCTAAATCATATACGCCTCTTTGTGAACAGGCAGCTTTAAATCGTTGATCGTGACTAATAATCCATGCCACTAAATAGCCGGCATAAGAACCGCCTGTAACGGCCAATTTACTGGTATCTACCAATCCCTCTTTAACCGTAAGATCTAATGAGGTAAGAACATCTGCCGTTGGCCCTGCCCCCCAATCGTTGATGTTGGCACGTAAAAATTCGGCTCCATACCCACCCGAACCCCTTGGATTACCATATACTACCACATATCCTTTAGCGGCATAATACTGAAACTCATGCCACATAGAGCTCTCTCCCGGTCCCCACATAGCCGAGGGGCCACCGTGAATATTTAATATCGTAGGATATTTTTTACCCGCTTCATAATTGGCGGGTTTCATTACCCAATATGCTACCGTTAAGCCTTTTTCATTTACAAATGTTCTCTTCTCCGGAAAGCTTAATTTTTTATTGGCTAACCAGTTGCTGTTAAATTGACTGATGCGAACTTCATTTTTCCCCAACTCATTACTGCTGTATAATTCAAATGGGTTAGCCACTGCTGTTTTAACGTAAACCAATTGCGTGTTATGCAGATCAAAGCTACTGATGCCGGAATTAAAGTCGGTTAGTTGCTCCACTGCTTTAGTAGCAAGCGCAACTCTGTAAAGCGGCGCGCCACCATCGCTTTGTGCAGCAAAATAAATATACTGTTCATCATTGCTCCAGGTAATACCACTTTTGTTTCTATCGAATGGGAGGGGGGTAATTTCTTTTTTAGAACCATTGAGCGGCATTACTGCCAATGCAGGCACATCAACAAAAGACACCGCACCCATTTGAAAAGCCAACCATTTGCCCGAAGGTGATAATTTTGGACCGGTAAATGTTTTGCCTGTTTCGCTCAACAGCACCTGTATGTTTTTCCCATCGAGATCTGCAATAAAAATTTGACTTTCCAATGCCCTATCGGGGTGTTGGGTTGTGTCGGTGTTTCCTGCAAAAACAATGTGCTTGCCATCCGGGGTAAACTGCGGACTATTAAACTTATAAAATCCTTTGGTAATAGGCTTTGGCGACGCTTCTGTTTGCGTATTCACCATAAAAATATGCGAAAAACTAAGCTCACCCGATGTGGTAGCCTCCTCCTGAAAATTTAGTTTATTGATTACTTTGGCTTTTTTATCGGTAGCATTAAGATCTAGGTAAGCACGAATTTCTTCTGTAGTGCCATCCGGATTAGGTTGTGCGGCACTGCTTTTCAAAAACTCGTTTTTATTGAATCCTGGTTTTTCCATTGGCCATTTAGGTAAGGCTTTGCCGGGATTTAGTAAACTATCTTTTAATAATTCTTTTAACGGTACAGAGGCGGTAAACAGCAATTTCGTTCCATCCGGACTCCAAACCGGATTGCTGGCGCCGTACTTAAATTTTGTTAGTTGAACAGCCTCACCTCCCTCCAAGGATAGTAAAAAAATCTGCGGTTTATTCTCAGCAACTCTTACAAAAGCCAATTGTTTACCATTGGGGCTCCAGGCTGGTTGCGAAGCATTTTCGCGCGCCGTTAAGGCTTTGGGAGCTTCAGCACCATGGGTAGGTACTATATAAATTTGATTGTTGTATTTATATTCCCACTTACTATCTACTTCCTGTTCAATATTGTTCAAAACAAATACGGCTTTCTGGCCATCGGGACTAATACTCAATCCACTCATTTGTTTAACTTTTAGCAAGTCGGTTACTTTCACTAATTCAGTCCCTTGTTGGCTCCATCCTACAATTGGCAACAAGATTAATACCCAAAGTGCTTTCATGTGTCTCTATTTTTAACTTTTAACTTTTTACTTAATTCAGACAGTTAAAGTACAAAGAAATGTTCAGTGCAAACAACCGCTGATGTATTTTTGCAGCATAAAATTGATTGTATGAGTGAAATGGTTAATGAATTCAACGCCTATCGCGAGCGGATGAATGAAGTTATTTTAGAAAAGAATAATTTGGTGATGAAGCGCCTCTGGAATCTTGATACCAATACGTATGAAGATGGTGCCATAGACCGAAAAACGAAAGAAATGCTGGGATTAGTAGCCAGTATGGTGTTGCGTTGCGATGATTGTATTAAATATCATTTAGGGAAGAGTTTTGAATTAGGCGTAACAACCGAGCAGATGTATGAAATATTTGCCGTAGCCAATATTGTAGGGGGTACCATCGTAATACCACATACCAGAAGAGCCGCCGAATATTGGGAAGAATTGATAAAGACCTAGTTGAAAACTCATATTTTTTCAGCTACATTTAGTACCTTTAAGTACTGAAATAAGCAATATTCACAATAAATTACTGCAAAATGAGCGCAGAAACACTAAATATCCCGACCCTAACATCAAAAGATTTTGTAACTGACCAAGAAGTGCGTTGGTGTCCGGGTTGTGGCGATTATTCCATTCTTGCACAAGTGCAAAAAGTAATGCCAACAATTGGTGTGCCTCGTGAAAATATTGCTATTATTAGTGGAATTGGTTGTAGTAGCCGTTTCCCTTATTATATGAATACCTATGGTATGCATAGCATCCATGGTAGAGCTACGGCTATTGCCAGTGGATTAAAAGCGGCTCGTCCGGAATTAAGCGTTTGGATTGTTTCGGGTGATGGAGATAGTTTGAGTATTGGTGGTAACCACACTATTCATTTATTGAGAAGAAACTTTGACGTAAACTTATTGGTGTTTAATAACCAGATTTATGGTTTAACAAAAGGACAATATTCTCCTACTTCAGAAGAAAATAAAATCACTAAAAGTACTCCATTCGGCAGTATTGACCATCCGTTTAACCCATTGGCATTGGCGATGGGGGCAGATGCCAGCTTTATTGGCCGCTCTATGGATAGAGATCCCAAGCATTTACAATACATGCTTACACGTGCCAATGCACACAAAGGATCTTCTTTCTTAGAAATCTATCAAAACTGTAACATCTTTAATGATGGCGCATTTGAAATATTTACCGAAAAATCTACAAAAGCAGAAGAAGCACTCTTTTTAGAACACGGAAAACCAATGATTTTTGGTGCTACCCAAAACAAAGGAATTCGCTTAAATGGCTTTAAACCTGAAGTGGTAGAATTAGGCAAAGACTATACCGCAGAAGATCTTTGGGTACATGATGAAAAGGATTTCTACAAAGCACAAGTACTCATTCGCATGTTCGATAATCCAAATAAAGAAGGCGGTCATTACCCTCGTCCGTTCGGGGTGTTTTATGAAACCGAACGCCCAACTTATGAAGAAATGATGGCACTTCAGGTTGAAGAAACCATTGCTGCTAAAGGCAAGGGTGATTTAGATAAGTTGATTCGTGGAAGAGAAGTTTGGGAAATCAAATCATAACTTAACCAGCTGGTTTTTAATTGCAAAAAGCACCAAACCAATTCTGCTCGAAACTTTTATTTTTTCGAAAAGTTGGTCTCTGTACCCATCAATGGTTCTGGGGCTAACATGCATTTCTACAGCAATTTGTTTCAATGTTTTTTCTGTGCATACCCACTTTAAAAAATCTTTCTCTCGTTCGGGTAAATTCATCAGTTGCAGATAGCTATCCTGGGTTTCTGCTGCGCCATTGTGTTGGGTATGTACCAAATTTTTGTACAGTATATCATTGATGTACATCCCTTTAGTATAAACCTCTAACAAGGCTTTATTAAATTCATCGGGCTCTATATTTTTAAGAATATATGCTTTTGCACCATGTTGTAGCATCGTAATAATAGAGCGCTCATCTTGCTCTCTGGTTAAAGTAATAATTTTTGTTTCGGGCAAGTTCTGGCTGATCCATAAAGCAGTTTCAAACCCATCCATTACCGGTAAGTGTATATCTAAAATCACCAAATCCGGGCGTTGATTATGCTGAAGTAACTCTATAAAATGTTGACCATGATTGGCTTCTAAGGTAACTGAGCAGTTATTGAAGCCGTTGATCATTAATGCCAGCCCTTTACGCATAAGTACCTGATGGTCTATTAAGGCAATCTTTATCATAAAAATAAGTAGGTAAGATGAGTTGATAAAAGTGTTGAATCAAATTTAAAAGCATTTCAATCGCAGACAACAGGTATTTATACCTGTTTTTTCCCGCTTTAACACGGTATAAAAACAGGTATTTGCCACCTTTTTATAAAGACAGCGGTGCTATACTTTTACTTGTAGAAACATAACAGATGGTGACTATTTGTTGTGCTAATAATTTCTTAAACCTGGGGTTACAAACAAGCGAAGACGGCACAAGGCCGTCTTCTTTTTTAAAGTAACTTTACATATGTTGTTGCAAGTACACCCAGAAAATCCCAATCCACGTCATATAAAAACTATCATAGATTGTTTGTTATCGGGCGGAATCATCATTTACCCCACAGATACCATTTATGGGTTAGGATGCGATATTTTTCAGCCCAAAGCAATTGAACGTATCGCAAGGATAAAACAAGTGGATCCCGCAAAAGCACAACTGAGTTTTATTTGCAACGATTTAAGCGATCTTAGTAAATATTGTAAACCGATCAACACCCCCTTATATCGTTTACTTAAAAGCTGTTTACCCGGCCCCTATACCTTTATATTAAATGCAAGCAAAGAAGTACCTAAACTCTTACAAAATAAAAAAAGCACTATTGGATTAAGGATCCCCGATAATTTAATTGCGCAAACTATTGTAAAGGATTTAGGACATCCACTTTTATCGGCTTCTTTACCGGGTGATATGGTAGAAGAATATACCGATCCGGAAATAATACACGAAAAGTTTGAAAAACTAGTAGATATTGTTGTAGATGGTGGCAATGGCGGAATAATTCCGTCGACTATTGTAGATTGTACCAAAGATGAGTATGAATTGATTCGCTTGGGTGCTGGCAGTTGGGACCCGCACTAAAAATCTAACGTCATTTGCTTTACAGAAATATTGAAACTTTTTCGGTGGTGAATACATAGCCCGTTTTTTTCAATCCCAATACGATGTTCTAATGTACCATATCCTTTGTTTTTATTCCATCCGTATTGAGGAAACTGTGCATGAATCTTTTCCATGTAAGTATCCCTGTAAGTTTTGGCTAAAATACTTGCGGCCGCAATAGACGCATACTTCCCATCACCCTTCACAATGCATAAATGCGGAATCTTTTTATACGGGGTGAAGCGATTTCCATCAATAATTAAAAAACCCGGCTTGGTTTTTAATTGCGCAATGGCCAAATGCATGGCTTTTATACTGGCTTTTAAAATATTGGTTTGATCGATCTCTTCCGCATCTATACTGGCAACCGACCAGGCAATGGCATGCGATTCAATTACCTCTCTCAATGCCCATCTTTGTTTTTCGCCCACCTGCTTACTATCATTCAGTAAATGGTGTTTAAAGTCTTTGGGAAGAATAACTGCGGCGGCAAAAACGGGTCCGGCATAACAACCCCTTCCTGCTTCGTCGCAACCCGCCTCAATCAACTCGTCTTGATAAAAAGATGGTAACATAAACACAAAAGTAACTTAAAACTTAAGGTGAACAGTCAAAACTTCAGTTTACCTTTGCCATCGATCTGCAAAACAAGCTAAAATGAGCACAATCAATCAATCTTCTAAACAAGTAGCTACCTGGTTATTAATCGGCGTAGGCATGACGATTATTCAAATTGCCCTGGGTGGTATAACCCGTTTAACCGGCAGTGGATTGTCTATTACCCAGTGGGATGTAATAACCGGATCGTTACCGCCATTAAATGCACAACAATGGATGGAGGAGTTTAATAAGTACAAACAAACTCCACAGTTTCAATTGTTGAATTTTGATTTTACACTGAGTAATTTTAAATTCATTTTTTTCTGGGAGTGGTTTCATCGTTTATGGGGACGAGCAATTGGAGTGGTTTTTCTTTTTGGTTTCATTGGATTTCTTATCAATAAATCATTTAAGAAAGAAATGATCACGCCTTTTATCGTATTGTTTGTATTAGGTGCATTGCAGGGATTAATTGGCTGGATTATGGTTGCTAGCGGATTAACCGGTGATGCAGTGTATGTAAAACCTACCCGTTTGGCCATGCACTTTACAATGGCTTTGTTGTTACTCTGTTATACCTGTTGGTTTGCTTTTCAACTTCGAATTGATCCTACTCAGCGTTTTAACGGAAAGAAAATCAAACAAACCAATTTGTTGCTCATCGTATTGTTGTTTATACAACTTTTATATGGTGCATTAATGGCCGGACATAAAGCTGCCAATATTGCTGCTACCTGGCCTACCATTAATGGCGAGTGGATTCCCGGTACCCTGTTTAGCCATCAACCTTTTCTATTGAATTTCATCGACAATACCATTTTAGTTCATTTTATACATAGAGGGCTAGCATACCTGATTCTGATCATCATCATTGTATGGTCTGTTCAACTATTTAAGACCAATGGAACTAAATTATTCAACAACGTTAAAAAATGGCCATTAATCATTGTATTGATGCAAGTGTTGTTGGGTATTGCCAGTATCATCAGCAGTGCCGGTATCATACCCGGAAAATGGGGTTTGTTTGAATGGATGGCGCAGTTGCATCAATTAGGTGGTATGATGCTTTTACTGTCGATCATCATGGTTTTTTATATAACATCAGGCAAATCAAACACCAATTAATTTTGTTCAATGCAGCATTATAAACCATAAAACCCTCTTCATAATATGAAGAAATATTGGATTGGAATTTGGTACTCATTACCCATGCAACTTTTTTTATTGCATTTTAGACGATACCAAATTTTTCTATTCATTTGGTATATATTATTTGCTACTGTAGGAGGAGGTTTTTTAAAAACCTTTGGCGCCGACTCGCTATTTTTAGCCCCGGAATATTTTGGTGAAATTTCTGCACTAAGTACTGCTATGATAGGCTTTACTTCAGGCGTTTTTTTTATGAGTTGGAACATAACCACTTTTACACTTCATAGTAAAGACCTCAGATTTTTAGCCACCAACTCACAGCCCTTTTTAAAATATTGTATTAATAACAGCGTAATACCCCTGTCGTTTTTAATTTATTATTTGATTGAAGCAGTGCAGTATGCAACTCATCGAGAGTTATTTAGTTTTGGAGAAATAATATTATTAGCTGCCGGGTATGTTGGCGGATTATTCCTTTGCTTAACCATTGCATTTGTATATTTTTTTAGTGCAGATAGAACTATTTATAAAGATTTATCAAAAGCAATTACGCAAGCAAACAGAAAGCACGATGCCTTACCGCTTAAAAAAAGAATCCTTAATGAAAAATCAGATATTCGGGTAGACTGGTTTTTAACCGCCAAGTTTGGTATCCGCAAGCCGCGTGATGTAAAACATTATAGCCCCGAATTTCTGGAAAATATTTTTACCCGTCACCATATTTCAGCTGTTTTGGCAATTGTACTGGCTTTTCTTTTTCTCATTTTAGTAGGGTATAGTTCAGATCAACAACTCTTTCAATTGCCTGCTGCTGCAAGCTACACATTGTTTTTTGCTATATTAATAGCCTTTGTTGGCGCCTTAAGTATTTTGCTTGGCACCTGGAGTATTCCATTAATAGTGGTTATTTTTTTAATAGCCAATGTATTGTATCAGCAAGAAATAATTGACCCACGCAACAAAGCTTATGGCCTAGATTATATACATAAAAATGATCGACCATTTTATTGTCAAGAAGCGATTGATATGCTTGCAAACGATAAAGCAATAGAAGCCGATAAAAAATATTATTTACAAATACTAAATAATTGGAAGGCTAAACAATCCTCTGCAAAACCAATATTTTATATCATTACAACCAGTGGTGGTGGAACACGAAGTGCTTGCTTTACCATGAATGTTCTACAAAAACTTAATCATTTAACCAAGGGCGAATTAATGAAAAAAACATTCCTGATCAATGGTGCATCAGGCGGAATGCTAGGGGCTGCTTATTTTAGAGAATTGTACTTTGAAAAACTTAAAGGGCGTGATAATGATTTGCAAGACAAAAAATATATTGCCAATATATCTAAAGATTTACTCAGTCCGGTTTTCTCCTCTTATCTTACCAGAGACTTATTGGGCCCTGTTCAAAAATTCACTTACAACGGATTTAAATACAACAAAGACAGGGGATATGCATTTGAACAAAAATTAAATGAAATTACGGAAGGCATTTTAAATAAACCTATTTCGGCATATAAAGACCCAGAAGCTAAAGCAACCTTACCGATTATGTTTTTTAATACGGTAATTACACGAGATGGTAGAAAAATGATCATGGCAAGTAGCCCGGTTAGGTTTTTGATGAAGCCGCCCGTTAATCAAAACAATGTATATGCTTTTGATGCAGATGCGATTGATTTCAATTCCTTTTTAAAAAATCAGCACAGCGATCAAATCAGCATTCTTTCTGCATTAAGAATGAATGCTACATTCCCTTATGTATTGCCCAATGTTTGGTTACCTACTAACCCAATTATTGATGTGATGGATGCAGGGATACGCGATAATTTTGGACAAGAATCTGCCCTACGATTTATAGAAGTATTTAAAGACTGGCTCAAAGAAAACACGAGTAGTGTAGTGTTAATTCAAATCAGAGATCGTAAAATGAGCGATTGGGAAAAACCATTGGATGGCAATACCCTGAGCAGCTTTTTTACTAAACCATTTTTAGTATTGCAAAACAACTGGTTTAAAATGCAAGACTATAATCAGCATGATCAGTTAACTTATCTATCTAAAAGTTATGGCAGCAATTTTCATCATCTGGCATTTCAGTATATGCCAACAAAAAAAGAAGCCGCTGCTAGTTTAAGTTTACATCTTACCGCAGCAGAAAAAAATGATATTACACATGCGCTGAATAACCCAATTAATCAGCAAGAATTTGAAAGGTTAAAATTATTAATTGACAATTGATAATTGATAATTGACAATGGATAATTGATTAATTCTTCATTCCTACGGTTGTATCAGCAAAAATGCGTCTTTGATTATTTCAATATTCAATTCTTCAAATGTTTCTTTAGGTTCACCATCAATATGTAAAGGGGCTAATTTAAGATTGCGAATGGTTAAGGAGGGTGTTTGAAAGTAAATTACACTCTTGTTGCTCATATCTTCTACCAGCTGTTGTAGTTTATTATTCCCACGCATTTGTCGAAGTATAGCAAAAGGCAATTTGGCTTTGTTCATTTTCTGCACAATTACAATATCTAGTAGGCCATCCGATAAACTTGCTTGTGGCGCAATAGTGGCGTTATTGCCAAACTGATTACTATTGGCTATGCTGATAAAAAATGCATCGGTATAAAAAGAAAAATTATCTAAAGCAACTTCAAATTGATAGGGGTTGGCTTTAAAATAATTGATGATACTTTGTTGGGTATACGTAAATAATCCGCGAGTAGATTTTTGCGCAAAATCATGTGCCACCTGTGCATCAAATCCAATCCCACTAAGCATGCAAGAATATGCTCCATTTATGGTAAATGCATCAATTGGTTTTGCCTCTCCATTAAAAATAATTTTTAAGGCCGATTTTAATCTGACGGGTATATTGGCAGCTCTTGCCAATCCATTACCAGAGCCTGCAGGTATAATTCCAAAACGTACACCTGTTTCTCTAAGGGCATTGGTAACTTGGTTAACTGTACCATCACCACCAAGCATTACTACATCGGTATAATGTTCTTTTAAAATTAGTTCTCTTACTGATTCGTAATTGCCGGCAGCATTAGTTGGTAAAACAATAAAAGGTATTTGTTTGAGCGCAGTTTCTTTCTCAATTAATAACCTGATATTATTTTTTTTTGATGTACCCGAAATAGGATTAATTAAATAAATAATTTTTCTCTCCATAAAATCAACAATCAATTAATACTACCACTTAATTAGCGCACTTGCCCAAGTAAAGCCACTGCCAAATGCAGCCAGACAAACTAAATCTCCTTCTTTTATTTTACCAGCTTCCCAGGCTTCGCAAAGTGCTATAGGAACAGAGGCTGCTGTTGTATTGCCATATTTCTGAATATTGTTGAATACCTTATCGTCCGATAATTTTAATTTTTGTTGTACAAACTGACTGATGCGCAAATTAGCCTGATGCGGAATCAACATGTCGATATCAGTAGTTGTAAAATTATTTTTTGTAAGCGCTTCCATAATTACTTCCGGAAACTTTACGACTGCTTTTTTAAATACAGCAGGTCCATCCATGTAAGGAAACTGCTGGGCTTTATCGAGCATTTGTTTACTAAAAAACATTTCACCAATTTCAGCATCATCATAATCTGCATAGTTTTTAGCAGCCCAATGGTTGGCATGGGTACCAGGATTGTACATGGCTAATATTTCTGCTGCTTCTCCATCACTGTGTAAATGAGTACTTAAAATACCCTGTCCTTCATTAGTTGCCGGTTGTAAAACCACCGCACCCGCACCATCCCCAAAAATCACCGATACATTTCTGCCACGGGTAGAAAAATCAATCCCAAATGAATGTTTTTCACTTCCAATTACCAATATGTTTTTATACATACCGGTTTTAATGAACTGATCGGCAACGCTAAGCGCATAAACAAATCCACTACATTGGTTGCGGATATCTAAAGCACCAATTTCCTTCATGTTCATAGCGCGCTGCACCAATACCCCACAACCCGGAAAATAATAGTCGGGAGAGAGTGTTGCAAAAACAATAAAATCTATTTCTTCTGCAGTAGTACCCGCTCGCTCTATCGCTATTTTAGCTGCTTCTACTGCCATGGTGGTAGTGGTCTCTTCGGTACGATGGGCATACCTGCGCGCCTGTATACCAGTCCTTTCCTGTATCCATTCATCACTGGTTTCCATATATTTGGTGAGGTCATTATTGGTAACTTCATTGGCAGGTAAATATTTACCAATGCCAGCAATTTTGCTTGAAAACATAAACAATCGTTTTAGTTGGTTGAAGGTAAGTAACTAACTTTATCTTTTATTGGAAAGCTTAAATAATTTATGGTTGTAAAGACTTTATTTTTAACACATTTGTCATAAATAAAGCGGTTTCTTTTTTCACTGATACAATATCTTTAGAAACAATAGGAGAAGCCAATACATGGCTTTCTGCATTGGGTATGGCAACCATACTTTTTAATGCTGCAGGCGTTTTAATTTGATTAAACATTTCTTTCATCGCCGAAACTTTTACTACCGGATCTTGGTGTTGTTCATCTTTATAATAGTACAGTACCAATGTTGGTTGATGCACTTTTTCAAAAGTAGCAGGTACCATACTTGTTTCAACAAACTCCTCTAGTTGCACCACGGCTTCTAATCGGTATATTCTATTCCAATATTGATTGTATTCCGGAAAATTTTTGGTAACTACATTGTAGTCTGATTTTTTTACCATGCGCGCTATTTGTAAACCCCATGGGTTGTTTAACAACCAGGCATTGGGGTCATTAATCGCAATATTGGGAGAGTATAAAAGCAACCCACCAATTTCCGGATAAGCAGCAGCTAATTGAATGGCCAGTGTACCGCCGGTAGAGGTACCCATTAAAATAACGGTATCGCCTAATTGTTTTCCAATGGCATAAGCTTCTTTAGCTGTTTCCCATAAGTTATCGGCAGTAATATTTAGTAAGGTTTCTGATGTATCTATACCATGCTGTGAAAGACGAGCTAAATATAAATTGCATCCAAATTGTTTGGCAATTTGTCGGTGTACCGGATTGCCTTCTTCTTGTGAAGCACTAAAACCATGCAAGTAAACTATCGCATATTTTGTTTTCTGTTTCAAGGAATCATTTGCCCACACAATTCTTGCTTCATTATTGGGCTTTATTTTATGAGCAGCTTCTTGCTTAGCAATATGTTTTTCCAGTTCAATAGCTGAGGAGGGCACTTGTGGCAAGTTGTTGTTATATATTGGCTTTGCAGGTTGGGGGCCTAAAAAATAAAGACCTGTTAAAATCACCAACACCATCAAAAATATTTTTAATCCGCGCATTTTTATTTTAAAACTACCATCATTTAATTGATTCACCAAGCGCATCTATATAAATGAATAGGAAATATGGATCAGTTCAACTAAACTTTAAAATGAGGCGATTTTTATCTGCACAGTTGTCACGTTTAAATAAAATCACATATATAGTAGGTTTAAATATAGAATTTATGAACAAATACCCCTAATTCTTACAATTGATAACAGAATATTGACCTTTTTTTACTTGCTGCCCCGTTGTAAAAGCGTACCTTTGCCGCTCAAATAAATCGTATGAATTGCGTAAGTAATTGATACTGATACAAATACAATATAATGGAAATAAGAAACATTGCCATCATCGCACACGTTGACCATGGCAAAACAACTTTGGTAGACAGGATTTTACACGCAACCAAGGTTTTTAGAGAAAATCAGGACGCTGGTGAGTTGATTATGGACAGCAACGACCTTGAAAAAGAACGCGGAATTACGATCTTCAGTAAAAATGCTGCCGTTACTTACAACGACATTAAAATTAATGTGATAGATACACCGGGTCACAGTGACTTTGGTGGTGAGGTGGAGCGTGTATTGAAAATGGCGGATGGGGTTATTTTATTGGTAGATGCTTTTGAAGGACCAATGCCTCAAACTCGTTTTGTATTGCAAAAAGCATTACAATTAAACTTGCACCCGATTGTAGTAATCAATAAAGTAGACAAACCAAACTGCCGTCCGGATGAGGTGCATGACGCTGTTTTCGAATTGTTCTTTAATTTAGATGCTACCGAAGAGCAGCTGAATTTCCCTACTTTCTATGGTAGTGGTAAAAACGGTTGGTTCAACGATAGTTTAACGCAAACAGAAGATATTCTTCCATTAATGGATGGTATCGTTAAATATGTACCGGCTCCTAAAGTTTCTGAAGGTGCTTTACAATTACAAATTACTACATTAGACTATTCTTCTTTCTTAGGCCGTATAGCTATTGGTAAAGTAACCAGAGGTTCTATTAAAGAAAGCCAAATGATTGCTTTGGTACAGGCAGATGGTTCTATTAAAAAGAGCCGTGTAAAAGAATTGTATGTGTTTGAAGGAATGGGTAAGCGTAAGGTTACTGAAGTAGTTTGCGGTGATCTTTGTGCCGTAGTAGGATTAGAAGAATTTAATATTGGTGATACCATTGCCGATTCAGAAAATCCGGAAGGATTGCCCATTATTAGTGTAGATGAACCTACCATGAGCATGACTTTCAGCATTAACAACTCTCCTTTCTTTGGTAAAGACGGTAAGTTTGTTACTTCTCGTCACCTGAGAGATCGTTTGATGAAAGAAACTGAAAAAAATCTTGCATTAAGAGTAGAAGATACCGATAGTGCAGATAGTTTCTTAGTATATGGTAGAGGTATTCTTCATTTGGGTGTATTGGTAGAAACCATGCGTAGAGAAGGGTATGAACTAACGGTAGGTAATCCGCAGGTATTGATAAAAACAATTGATGGTAAAAAGCATGAACCTTATGAAAATTTGGTAGTAGATGTACCATCCGATTTTAGTGGTAAAGTAATTGATTTAGTTACCCAACGTAAAGGAGAAATGCAAATTATGGAAAGCAAAGGAGAGATGCAACATCTTGAATTTGAAATTCCTTCAAGAGGCTTAATTGGCTTACGTTCTCAAATGTTAACCAATACTGCCGGAGAAGCTGTAATGGCGCACCGCTTTATTGAATACAAACCTTGGAAAGGACCAATTCCTGGTCGTAACAATGGTGTATTAATTAATAAGTTTCAAGGAACCACTACTGCTTATTCTATCGATAAGTTACAAGATAGAGGTAGCTTTTTCATTGATCCAGGAGATGAAGTTTATGTAGGTCAAATTATTGCCGAACATATTAAACCAGGAGATTTAAATGTAAACGCAGTAGAAGCTAAAAAACTAACCAACCACCGTGCTAGTGGTAGTGATGATAGCGTTCGTATTACGCCTAAATTACAGTTTACCCTAGAAGAGTGTATGGAATATATTCAACAAGATGAGTGTATTGAAGTTACGCCAAAAGTGATCCGTATGCGCAAAACTATTCTGGACGAAGAAGATCGTAAGAAAGCTTCTCGTACAATG
>CANHJH010000049.1 GCA_947460365.1 Sphingobacteriia bacterium
AATACCGTGAAGAATTATTTCATCAGTTACAACATCAATCCTGCAAGGTTAAAATCAATAGGTTATGGCAGCAGCAAACCGGCAACTAAAACCAAAGCAACCGGATGGAAGAATAGAAGAGTAGAAGTGAGGTTGTATAGATAATATATTTGTAGAGCCGCCAGCATGGCGGCTCTACAAATATATTACCCTCACCATTCTGTCTTTGCCTTGCATATCCTTTCTCAAATCAACTTGGCAATTTTCGGAAGTAAATAAGGCTACAACTTCTTGTCCAAGTTGCTCATTAATTTCAAGATAGATGCGACCATTAGGTTGTAAATGGTAGGCACTAAATTGTTTGATTTTTTCATAGAAAATTAACGGGTGATTATCTGGCACAAAAAGCGCAGTAGACGGCTCATAATCCAGTACGTTTTTACGCATTTCGCTCCGTTCATTTTCTTTGATATATGGCGGATTACTAACTATAACATGGTAAGTAGATAGTAAACTCCATTGCTTTTCAATAGTAAAATCAATTTGCTTGAAATCTATGTCTGTATTCAATTTTAACGCATTTTCCTTTGCAACGTCTATGGCGTCAATACTGATGTCAATGGCTTGAATTTGCAAAAAATCTACTTTATTTTTCAGACTGATGGGTATGCATCCACTGCCGGTGCCAATGTCTAATAATTGAAGATGGGTAGATGCTATGCTTTTTAAGTCATTTAAAATCCATTCAACCAATTCTTCAGTTTCTGGGCGGGGAATTAAAGTGAAAGCGTTTGCTTTAAAAGGCAGACCCATGAACCAGGCTTCTTCAATAATATATTGAATTGGTTCATTTTTTTGAAGTCGGGCAGTAGTGTTATGTAAAATATTTTCTTGATCAGAAGTTAGTAAGGTATTTTTTTCTAAAAACTGAGTAGCCTTATTCTTTTGGGTAATCCACTCTAATAGTAGCACTGCAATATTCCCTGCTTCCCGTTCATCATATACGCCCTTTAAAGCGTCGATTATAAATAGTTTGGCATTTTGAATATTCATGCTGCAATGTACCCATCATTTGGTTAATTTTGTCAATTCTGTATGATGAATATTGATGAACAATACATGTATCGATGTATAGCGCTTGCTTCAAAAGGCAATGGCTCTGTAGCTCCTAATCCAATGGTGGGGGCTGTTTTGGTATTCAATAACAGGATCATCGGAGAAGGATATCATCAACAATATGGCGGACCTCACGCAGAAGTTAATTGTTTAAATAGCGTGCCTGAAAATGAACAAATAAATATTGAACATTCAGTTTTGTACGTTTCACTTGAACCTTGTACACATTTTGGTAAAACACCTCCTTGCACCAATTTAATCCTTAAAAAAGGCATTAGAAAAGTAGTAATAGGTTGCAGAGATCCTTTTAGTAAAGTAAATGGAAAAGGGGTAGAACAACTTAAAGCAGCAGGTGTTGAGGTGTTGGAAGATGTTTTGAAGGATGATTGTATTGCATTGAATAAACGATTCTTTACATTTCATCAAATACAAAGGCCTTTTATTGTACTGAAATGGGCACAAACCTTAAATGAAAAAATAGCCGCATCAAATCAGGAAAGATTGTTGATAAGCAACCCTGTTACTAACCGACTGGTTCACTGTTGGAGAAGCAAGGAGGCTGCAATTTTAATTGGAACGAACACTGCTTTACAAGATAATCCGGTACTGGATAATCGCTTGTGGATGGGCAAATCTCCATTAAGATTGTTAATCGATAAGCAATTGCGATTGCCTGCACATCTCCATTTATTTTCTGATGGTAAACCTCTAGTGGTATATAACTTCAAGAAAAATGAACAGGTTGGTGCGGTGTCCTATAAGTTAATCTCCCCACAAAAAAATATACTGGAACAAATACTAGAAGACACTTATAATCTTGGTATACAAAGTATTTTGGTGGAAGGAGGCGAGCAATTGTTACAATCTTTTATTGATGCCGAACTGTGGGATGAAGCAAAAGTTATCACGAATAAAGAATTGGTTATTGAAGGCGAGGCAGTGAATGCCCCATTGCTAAAAAACGCGCAGGTAACTAAAAGAACACTATTACTGAGCGATGAAATTATTGAATATATAAATACTGCGAATCAAACATTTAAAATTATAAAACCAAACGCAATAACTTTATTGAATAGTTGATTGCATACCCATAACTTATATGATTTATTTAATTGGAAGTATTGTGTTAACCAGTTATTTAACACTGGCATTTAAAGCGTGTGAAAAATTTAATGTAGCTATATTCCCGGCTATTGTATTTAATTATATTACTTGTGTAATTACCGGCTCAATAGTGAATGGCGCATTTCCTATTAATGCAGGAGTGGTAGACACTGCTTGGTTTAGATGGGCCTGCTTAATGGGGGTATTATTCATCAGCATTTTTAATTTAATCGGAATTACTGCTCAAAAAAATGGGGTGGCAGTAGCTTCTGTTGCAACAAAATTATCGTTAATAATTCCAGTGGTTTTATCTGTTTATTTATATAATGAAACGGTAACCGGATGGAAATTAGTAGGAGTGGTGCTTGCATTATTTGCGGTTGTATTAACCTGTTTCCCGGCTAATAATATTCGGCAAACTGAGCACAAGAAAAATAAACTTAACAGCATTGCATACCTCATTCCATTAATATTATTCTTAGGAAGCGGATTGTTAGACGCTTTAATTAATCATGTACAAATAAATTACGTGAATAATGAAAACAATAATGCTTACCTGATAAGCGGATTTTTTTCTGCAGCCATTATTGGGTTATTGATTTTACTTACTCAGTATATTTCAAAGAAAAGAAGATTTGAATGGAAACAATTGTTTGCCGGAGTTATAATAGGAGTGCCAAATTATTTTTCTATCTGGTGTTTGATACATTTTCTTAAACAAAGTCCATGGGAAACAAGTGCCAGCATACCGATGAACAATATGGGTATAGTACTTTTTAGTACTTTGGCCGCCGCTATTTTATTCAAAGAAAAACTATCATTGGTTAATAAAATGGGCGTGTTATTAGCAGCTGTTGCGATTCTGTTAATTGCTTTTGGTAATAGTTGGTAAACAATTATGCTTTGCCGGTTATTTTATAAGCAACTACTCCCAGTAATTCTTTTAATAAGTATTGCCAATTACCAAGCAAGGTAATGTCCGGAAGTATGGAACTGACCACTTCAATCGGGTGATCCATTAAATGATAATTACAAGGGTAAGGTATCACATTGGCATAACCTGCTTTTTTAAATACCATCATCGCGCGCGGCATATGTTGTGCAGATGTTACCACTACATACGGTGGCTTTAAATGCAATGAGTCCAAAATTTCTTTTGAATAAATTGCATTTTCATAAGTGTTTCTGGATTTGCTTTCAACAATAATTGCTTCTTTCGGTATCCCATTTCTAATTAGTTGAGAATACAAAAAACTTGCTTCTGTGGGCTCCTTAGAAAATACATTATTCTGTCCGCCACTAATTAGTATTTGTTTAACTTCTCCACTGTGGTATAAATTAATTGTTTGAATAAATCTATCTGCGTTGTTACCAAAATAACCATTGAATTTAGCATCATACATCGATAACCCTCCTAAAAGAATACCTACACTGTATTGCGCATTCGGGGGCAATTTGGTTAGAGGTGGTTCCCACCATCTGCTGATCGAATTATGCAGTAGTGGGTTAGAGAATATAATAGCAATGAACAATGCTGTATAACGAAATTTTCGCTTCCATTGATTACGATTAATCAGCAAGCTTGCTGCTAATAAAAATAAAATCCAGTTTAACGGAATCAATAAAAAATAAAATATTTTGGAAGCAACAAAAAACATAGGCTATTTTTTAAAATGACTGCTTACCACTAATTCTTTGCTGCCTGCCGTATAGCTATAAAATCCTTCTTTTGATTTTACGCCCAGTTTGCCTGCGGTAACCATATTTACCAATAATGGGCAAGGTGCATATTTAGTGTTCCCGTAACCTTTATATAAAACCTGTAAAATACTCAAGCAAACATCTAATCCAATAAAGTCTGCCAATTGCAATGGCCCCATAGGATGCGCCATGCCTAATTTCATAATGGCATCAATGGATTCTACATCTGCAATGCCTTCATATAGACTGTAGATGGCTTCATTAATCATCGGCATTAATATTTTATTTGCGATGAATCCAGGATAGTCGTTTACTACACAAGGGATTTTTCCTAGTTTTTTGCTGAGTTCAATAATGGTAGCTGTAACTGCTTTTTCTGTAGCATATCCATTGATAATTTCAACCAGTTTCATCACTGGTACCGGATTCATAAAATGCATGCCAATAACTTTCTCCGGACGCTTTGTTGCTGCTGCTATTTTAGTAATGGAAATGGACGAAGTATTGCTGGCTAGTATTGCATTGGCAGGTGCGGCTGCATCTATCCCTTTAAAGATACTTGTTTTTAATATTTCATTTTCTGTAGCTGCTTCTACCACTAAATGCGCAATAGATACGCCTGATGCAATGTTGGTGTCGGTATAAATATTCGACAATATTTTTTTCTTATCTTCCTCACTGCACAAGCCCTTGCTAATTTGTCGGTCGATGTTTTTTCCTATAGTTTGTAATGCTTTATCTAATTGAGCCTGATGTACATCAATCAAAACTACTTTAAAGCCTGCTTGCGCAAATACATGCGCAATGCCATTTCCCATTGTTCCCGCACCGATGATTGAAACATTTTGTATCCGCATAGTAAATTGTTTAACTGCTGATTATTTTTTACGCTTAAAATCTCCTCTTTTCCATGCATTTATAAAATCTGCCCATGCTGCCGGATTTAATACATTCATTGGAGGTAGTTGACCGGCATAATAATACTTATTAGTCTGCTGCCTAATTTGGTAGTTCATTGCTTCGCGCCCGTCAGAAGGCAGTGTCTTCATAATTACGCTCAACATTTCGGGGCTGGTATTTTTTCGCGCAATTTCATACGCATCATCCGGCATGCGATTGTTTACAAAATCTCTTTCAAACTGCTCTCTGGTTGGCCTTGGCTTTAATATGGTTGCAGGAAGATAACTGGTATCACTTATCAATAATTGAATAACACTGTACTGGTTCTCTTTTAAATTAGCCGGAATATGAATGGTATTGTTTTTAAATCCAATACTTGAAAAGGTAATTTTATCGCCCTTCATTACTGCAATGGAAAATACCCCATCGTAGTTGGTAATCGTACCCCTTCCTCGTCCCTCTACAATAACACTGGCAGAAGGTATCCCTCTCAGACTGTCTGCTGTCATAACCACTCCAAATAACTGCACAATCGAATCTTTATACGGATTTGCCGATTCTTGCGCTGATACTGTATTTGAATGATAAAAAAACATTATAACAGTAAGATAAAAAAGTATTTTGTTCTTCATAAGCTCTTTAACTGTTAAGATTGCAAAGGTATAATTTTGCTTCGTTATTATTTAATATACGTAATTCGTAACAAAGTAAGGTCGTTGAATGTTAACTTTGCACTTTAATTTCTTTTTTAACAAAAACTTTCATGATGACAACTGAAGATATTTTAAAAGCCCTCAGCAATGTGCAGGAACCTGATTTAGGGAAGGATTTGGTTACGTTGAATATGATCAAGGATATTGCAATTGACGGCAATAAAGTGAGTTTCACCATCATTTTAACTACCCCCGCGTGTCCTATGAAAGACATGATGCAGCGTGCAAGCGAAAATGCCATCAAATTATTGGTTAATAAAGAAGCTCAGGTTACAGTTAATTTCACCGCTAATACTTCCAGTATTCGGAAGGATGATCAAAAAACATTATCCGGCGTAAAAAACATTATTGCCGTTGTGAGCGGCAAGGGCGGGGTGGGAAAAAGTACCGTTTCTGCTAATTTGGCGCTGGCTTTGGCTGAAGGGGGCGCATCAGTGGGTTTAATGGACGCTGATATTTATGGCCCTAGTGTGCCAATTATGTTTGGTGTTAGAGGTGAACGGCCGATGATGAAAGAGGTGGATGGAAAAGGGGTTATCATTCCGCTCGAAAAGTTCGGAATTAAATTAATGAGTATTGGACTATTGGTTGACGAAAAAAATGCGGTGGTTTGGCGCGGACCGATGGCCAGTAGCGCTATTCGTCAGTTTGTAACCGATGTAGATTGGGGTGAATTAGACTATCTGGTGATCGATATGCCACCCGGAACCGGTGATATTCATCTTACTTTGATGCAAACTGTTCCTGTTACCGGTGTGGTGGTGGTTACTACTCCTCAAAATGTAGCCCTGGCCGATGCTAAAAAAGCCATTGCTATGTTCGGTCAAGCCCAAATCAATGTTCCAATTATTGGATTGGTAGAGAATATGGCATATTTTACTCCTGCTGAATTGCCGGAAAATAAATACTTCTTATTCGGTAAAGAAGGGGGTAAAAAACTTGCAGAAGAATACGATTTACCTTTCTTAGGCCATGTTCCATTGGTACAATCTATTAGAGAAGGCGGGGACGAAGGGGTGCCCGCAATGGTGGGAAATGACCAACTTAGCCAGGAGGCTTTCCGTGGATTTACTTCTTTAGCAGTAAGAAGTATTGCCCTGAGAAATGCCAATATACCTTCCACTAAAATGATTGAAGTTGTTGAATAAAAAGCATGTATAATATCTCTTATTTTAAAGCGAATAATCAGGAGGATGTGCTCGAATTCATGAAAGCACATCCATTTGTAGTAATATGTGGTATTGGGGAGGACGGGAAGCCCGTTGCTACCCACTTACCAATAATGATGGTGGAACGAAACGATCAATTGTTCTTGCAAGCGCATGCCATGCGTAATCAAAAACATACCCTCGCTTTTGAACAAAACAGCAATGTTTTAGTGATATTTCAAAGCGCACATAGTTATATCAGCGCTAAATTATATGAACCTCAAAATGTAGCAAGTACCTGGAACTATTCAGCCGTTCATGCCAGTGGTATTGTTCATTTTTTAAATGAAGACGGACTTTACCAAGTGCTGAAAAATTTAACTGATCATTTCGAAGGGGGTACTGAATCTCCGGCATCTTTTAATAAATTAGCCGATGCTTATGTGCATGAACACATGCGGGCGATTGTTGGTTTTGAAATTGAAGTTACCCACTTGCAAGAGGTGTTTAAACTAAGCCAAAATAAAAGCGAAAAAACGAAAGAGCAGATCATTCAACAATTAGAGAAAGGCGCTGCAACCGAACAGCAGGTTGCAGCGGATATGAAAAAAATCAATGCAACTATTGCTCACAAAAATTAAATAACATGCAGAGATTAATTCTTTTGTTTGGGGTAATGTTTGCCGCCTGTAAATCTACCAACCAGTCTATGAATACCATTCAAAGCACTACTAAATTTGATACGCAAGGCCATAGAGGTTGCAGAGGCTTGATGCCAGAAAATACTATTCCTGCTATGCTTCATGCAATTGACCTGGGAGTAACCACGTTAGAAACTGATGCCAGCATTACTAAAGACAAAAAAGTAGTATTAAGCCATGAGCCTTTTTTTAATCATGATATTACGACAAAGCCAAATGGACAATTGGTAACTGCAACAGAAGAACGTTCATTGAATATTTATCAGATGAACTATGCAGAAGTTCAAAAATATGATGTTGGATTAAAGCCCCATCCACGGTTTAATCTGCAGCAAAAAATAGCTGCTGTAAAACCTTTATTAGTCGATATGATTGATGCGGTGGAGGCGTATTGTATAAGTAATCATAAAGCGCCAATTCAATATAACATCGAAACAAAAACTCAGGCAGCAACCGATAATATATATCATCCATCTCCCGAAGAGTTTGTTGATTTATTGCTCGATGCTGTTTATTCAAAAAAGATTGAAAAACGGGTCACCATTCAGTCTTTCGATATACGCACTTTGCAATATGTACACCAAAAAGATAAGTACATCAAAACAGCTCTTCTGGTAGAAGATTACGATAAAAAAACTTTTACAGAACAAATTACCTTGCTGGGATTTACCCCAACTATTTATAGTCCGCATTATACATTAGTGAATGCGGAGCTTATTAAAGTATGCAAGAAAAATAAGGTACACATTTTGCCCTGGACGGTTAATGATTTGCCTACTATTCAAAAGTTAAAAGATATGGGAGTAGATGGCGTGATTTCTGATTATCCAAATCTTTTTGCAGGGCTAAAATAAAATTGATGTTTATGAAAAAAATTATTGTCACACTCGATGGATATTCTTCTTGCGGAAAAAGTACATTAGCTAAACAATTGGCACATGAACTGAATTATGTATTTATTGATAGCGGGGCTATGTACAGGGCAATCACTTTATATTGCTTGCGCAATCATATTGATTGGAATGATGACGTGGCCGTTCAGGAAGCTTTGCAGAAAATCAATTTAGACTTCGATTACAATGCAGCAACAGGTTCAAGCGATATGTTGTTGAATGACGAAAATGTAGAAGCATTGATACGTGATATGTTGGTGAGTGAGCATGTAAGCGAAGTAGCTGCAAACCAATATGTGCGACAATTTGGTGTTGCGCAGCAGCAAAAAATGGGCGAGAAAAAAGGTATTGTAATGGATGGACGAGATATAGGAACAACCGTGTTTCCCAACGCCGAATTAAAAATATTTGTTACAGCCGACCCCGCAGTTCGGGTAGAGCGCAGATTTAAAGAGCTTTATGCCAAGAATCCAAATATTACAATGGCGGAAGTACAAACAAACTTAGAAATGCGTGATTATATTGATAGTAATAGGGAATTCAGTCCTTTAAGAAAAGCAGAAGATGCTATTATTCTCGACAATAGTAATTTAACAAGAGAAGAGCAGCTCAAGACTGCTCTTCAATGGGTTCATAATAAAATAAAGGAGTAAACTAAATGTTTTGCTCTGTTATTTTACCGGTTGTTTTATGTTTTAAAATTAATTTCTTAGTTCCATAATGCGTCATTTCTTCTTTAATCAGATAATGATCGTTGTCATAAGAAATCAAATGACTTTCTTTGGTTAACCCGGTTTTACCTCTCCAGATGTCTAGTTTCACCGGTTCCCAAACCTTTGACTTTGCAGACTTATAAGCAGCATCTAAAATAGCATTGACCACATAGCCATCATAGAAAGTTTCTTTGGGATCCATGCCTTTTTCTTTTGCATCAAACATGTCCATAAACATGTGGTTATAGCCCAGTTCATTGAGTTCATCTCCCACAGGGAAAAGCCATCCTGTGTTGCTTTCAGCCTTTTCAGCTAAATAGTCTCCGCCTTTTCCGGTAGTGAACATGTCGAATCCGGTGCGTAAAAAACTATTGATCCAGATGGTACCTTCTGACCCCATTACCTCATCTCTTAGATCCAACCCACCACGGAAAGTCCAGCTAACTTCAAACTGTCCGATTGCTCCATTCTCATATTTAACTAATCCAATAGCATGGTCTTCTGCATCAATGGGTTTAACCTGTGTATCGGCCCAGCACATTACTTCAATTGGTTTAATATCTTTACCAATATAACTTCTGGTAATTTCCACACAATGGCATCCCAAATCTAAAATACAACCTCCACCGGCTTGTTCAATATCCCAAAACCATTCACTATGCGGGCCAGGATGTGTTTCGCGCGATTTAGCCCATAAAATCCTGCCTAAAGCACCATTCTTTACACTTTCATTGGCTTTAATGAATTTTGGCGTATATACCAGATCCTCTAAATAACCATTAAATATTCCGGCAGCTTCCACCGCTTCCAACATTCTTTTTGCCTCTTCTGCATTTCTGCCTAATGGCTTGGTGGTCATTACTGCTTTTTTATGTTTGCAGCAAAGCATTACCGCCTCTTCGTGCAAATTATTAGGAAGTGCTATACAAACAATATCTACATCTGCTCTGGAAATAGCTTCTTCCATATTGGTTGTCCAATGTGTACAATGGTAGTCTGCCGCAAATTTTCCGGCACTTTCTGCTCTTCTGGAATAAATGCTTACAATTTTGTCTCTGCTTCTGTAACCTTGAAGCGAGTCTGCATAAAACCGGCCTATAAATCCGGATCCTAACATGGCGATGCGTTGCATATGTATAATTTAAAAGTCAAAATTTAAAAGTTAAAAATCAAATACCACTTAAACAGCAGGTTCGGCTTTCTTCTCTTTGAAGAATAAAATGA
Source organism: Sphingobacteriia bacterium (assembly GCA_947460365.1). GTDB lineage: Bacteria > Bacteroidota > Bacteroidia > Chitinophagales > Chitinophagaceae > Sediminibacterium. The sequence continues at coordinate 10,193 of CANHJH010000049.1, forward strand.
ATGCAATTAAAACAACTGCGGCAATCATAGCCGGATACATCCATATCGTTTGCCAATCATGGGTAACAATTTCTTTTTGTGTTATTGTATCTATTGTTTTGGTAGAATATTTATTAGATACAAATCCACTGTAATTGGTTCCTATAAACATTCCTACGCCGTAAGTAGCAAAGGTAAACAGACTTTGAGCTGCATTTTTTACTTTCGCGCCTGCTTTATTCTCTGTGTACATATAACCGGTAACAAAGAAGAAATCATAACAGATACCGTGTAAAATAATTCCGGCATATAACAATGCCGCATTCGTATTGCCATAGGCAAAACAAACATATCTTAACACCCATGCACCCATGCCCAAAATCAGCATGTTCTTCCCGCCAATTTTGTAAAATAACAATGGAAGGGCAAGGATGAAGATTGCTTCCGACATTTGCCCCATCGACATTTTACCCGGTGTACCTTCTCCAAAATATTCATGCAAATAAGATCCTGCAAATCCATAGTAAAATGAAAGTGGAATACATATTAATATTGCAGCAATAAAGAAGATACTGTATGCGCGGCTTTTAAATAATACAAATGCATCAGCTCCAAAAATGGCCCCTAATGAACTGGTGCTGGAGTCTGATTTAGGTGGGGTATTGGGTAAAATAAAACTAAATATACCCAACACAGCAGAACATCCTGCAGCAATTTCAAAAGTCATTGGCTTATTGGTAATTTCTAATTGAGAAATCACTAAACCAGCAACAATCCATCCGAGTGTTCCAAATACACGAATCCAGGGGAATTGCTTACCAGGGTCGCTCATTTGTGCAAAAGCTACACTATTGCTTAATGCAATGGTAGGCATGTATAGTAGAGAGTAAACAAGTATTACCCAATAAAAGCCAGATGTGTGCGCCATTTGAGTTGCATAAAAAAGCAGACCTGCTCCAACCATGTGTAAAACGCCCATTATCTTTTGCGCAGCAAAATATCTGTCTGCTATCATGCCCACAAAAAATGGTGAAATAATGGTAGCAATGGCGCCAGCACCATAAACAGCACCTTTAGCAACATCTACATCTTGTCCTGAAAATGCCTGATCCATATAAGGCCCCATCGTAACATACCATGCGCCCCAAATATAGTATTGCAAGAACATCATTATTGCAAGTGAAATACCGGTTTTCATATTCATAAAGCCAATCGTTTTAGTATGTCGAATATAAACGATTATTTTCAAAGTCCACATAACTTTGTTGCACAAACAGGTCACCCCTAAAGGCCTTGGCTACTATTATCAATTATACATTGTAAATTATCCATTAACACTTTTCCCTTTTGCCTTTTAAAGCGCTTGCAATATATCCGCTAATATATCATCCTTATGTTCTAATCCAACACTGATGCGAATTAATCCCGGTGTTATATTAACAGCTTGTCTTTCGGCTTCAGTCAATTTAGCGTGTGTGGTACTGGCCGGATGAGAAGCAATACTCCTGGTGTCTCCTAAATTAGCTGTAAGGGAAAGCATTTTTAATTTGTTTAAAAATTTTTTGCCCGCTTCTAGTCCTCCTTTTAATTCAAAACACACGATACCGCCCCCATTTTGCATTTGTTTAATGGCTATAGAGTAATGAGGGTGAGAGGGTAAAAATGGATATCGTAAAGTGGCAATTGCAGGATGGTTTTCTAACTGCTTTGCAATAAACAATGCATTAGCGGCATGGCGTTCCATTCTCACATCCAGTGTTTCTATGCTTTTACTTAAAACCCAGGCGTTAAAGGCCGATAATGCGGGCCCTGTGCTTCTGCAAAACAAGTAAATTTCTTTGATAAGGTCTTTTCGTCCAACTACGGCTCCACCTAACACCCTTCCTTGCCCATCCAGCCATTTGGTGGCGGAGTGTACAACCAGATCGGCGCCAAACTCAATAGGTCGTTGGTTTACCGGTGTGGCAAAGCAATTGTCTACATTTAAAATGATGCCATGTTTTTTAGCCAATTGTCCTATCATCTCCAAATCTAACACCTCCAGACCCGGATTAGTAGGTGTTTCCAGGTAGATCATTTTAGTGTTGGGTGTAATGGCTGCTTCCCACTCTGCTTCAGTAGCATTAGCTCCAACATATCCATATTCAATACCATATTTAGGTAAATATTTAGCAATCACCGTATGGGTACTGCCAAATATAGAATTACATGCTAATAAGCGATCACCCTGCTTTAATAAAGCCATAAAAGACCCAAATACTGCGCTCATGCCTGAGGCAGTTGCATAGCCAGCTTCCGCACCTTCCAGCGCAACCACTTTATCTATAAATTCTTGCACACTCGGATTACTAAACCTGCTATAAATATTATCATCCGTTTCATCTGCAAAAGCGGCTCTCATATCTTCTGCATTATCAAAACAAAAGCTGCTGGTAAGGAACATCGGAGTGGAGTGCTCCATCTCATTGGTACGTTCCGTTTGAATTCTTATGGCTTGGGTTTCTTTTTGCATAATATTATTTTTAATTTGAGTTTACAGCTTATTGTTCAACCGTTACTTTCCAATCGATGGTGCAACCGGCAGCCCTTAATGTGGCTGCAACAGAGCAATATTTATTCAGTGAAAGTGCTACAGCTTTTTCTGCTTTTTCGGGATCTACATTACCGGTAAAATAAAAGTGAATATGAACTTCTTTCCACAAGGATGGTTCTTTTCCATGCTCCCTTTCCCCCTCAATATCCATTTTAAAGGAAGTGATGCATTGTTTTTGTTTGGTTAAAATAGAAATGATGTCTACACCCCCGCAACCGCCTAAGCCCATTAAAATAGATTGCATAGGCCTGATCCCAGAATTATGTCCCCCAATAGCAGACGCAGCATCCATTCTGGCCGTATTTCCATTGCTGTCCGTAGCTAAAAACGCATAGGCCTCGTCTACTCTTTTAACCTCAATTTTGTCCATTTTCAAAATTTCAACAAATGTACGCTTCACATGCCTTTATTTTGCAATTGAAATAGGGAATCATCAAACGAAATAGCCATTAGCAAGGTTTGCATACCAACCGAAAGGTTAATCAGGTGTATTCCATGTGGCAAATGAAATCAATAAGAATAAACACATGAAATTGTTTAAATATCAGGAGCCTCTTTTATTGGAGTGCGGAATAAAACTGCCTGGTCTGGAAATTGCATATGAAACCTATGGTTCATTAAATGCAGCAAAAGACAATGTTGTATGGATTTGTCATGCACTAACAGCCAATGCAGATGTGGCGGATTGGTGGAAGGGATTAGTGGGAGAAAACTGTTTAATTAATCCGGAAAAATATTTCATTATTTGTGCAAATATTATTGGTTCTTGTTATGGATCTACCGGTCCCTTGAGTGTAAATCCGCTAACGGGCGACCAATATTATTCAAGTTTCCCGCAGGTGACCATCCGTGACATGGTAGCAGCACATAGCCTATTAAGAAAAGAATTGAATATCAGTAAGATTCATTTATTGATGGGAGGAAGCATGGGCGGTTATCAGGCTTTAGAGTGGGCTGTAATGGAGCCTGCCATCATTAATAAATTGTTTTTAATTGCCACTTCTCCATCTGAGAGTGCCTGGGGAGTTGCAGTGCATACCGCACAACGGTTAGCTATTGAAGCTGATCAAAGTTGGAGAGAACATACTTCTGATGCAGGCGCCAAAGGTCTAAAGGCTGCCAGAGCAATAGGGATGCTTACCTATCGTAACTATACAACTTTTCAGGAAAAGCAAACAGATCCGGATCCGGAGAAGATTGATAATTTTAAAGCATCTTCTTATTTAAATTATCAGGGCGATAAATTAGTTAAACGATTTAATGCTTACAGTTATTGGTTGCTTACCAAAGCAATGGATAGCCATCATTTAGGCAGAGGAAGAGGCGGAGAGTTAATAGATGTATTAAAAACCATTCAACAACCCACTTTTATAATTGGTATCAATAGCGATATACTTTGCCCGTTAGATGAACAACAGTTTATGGCCGATCACATGCCTAATGCAGAATTGTATGCTATTGATTCTACTTATGGACATGATGGCTTTATTATAGAAACCCAACAAATTACTCATTTGCTGAAAGATTGGATTTAATGTTCTTTCAGCAAACGAGTAGGTGGTTTAGATTTCTAAATTTTCGCCTTTTATAGCGGGTTGTATTTTCTTACCGCATTTTTGTACACTTCTACTTTGTTAAGGGTCATTGGTTTGGTTTGTTGATTCACATACATGCTCATCTGGTCGGTATAATGCACAGATTTACTACGCGCAGAAGCGCCGTAAACATTTAGTGTTTCAATAATTGGACCATCCTTTGTAAATCTTACCAATTCAATAAAAGCATCTCCCTGGTTGCCTTTGTATTGTCCCTTTTTTAA
>CANHJH010000050.1 GCA_947460365.1 Sphingobacteriia bacterium
ACAGATTTTGCATAATTTATCAATGCAATTTCAATGCTGTTTCCATGAAATAAATTATTTTCTATGGTAATTGCATCATTATTAGAAAGCATAGCCTGAAAAAATAATTGAATTGATTGGTCATTTTTGTTGAGTAATTTAGAATCGAAATCATACAGTTGATTGTTGGCATACACATGAGTTACCATCATCTTGTTTTGTGTTATGGTACCTGTTTTATCAGTACAGATATATTTAACAGCACCTAGTGTTTCAACTGCACTTAATTTCCGAACCAGTGTATTTGCTGCAAACATCTTTCTTGCTGCTAATGCCAGTGATATAGTAATTACTGCGGGTAATGCTTCGGGTATTGCAGCTACGGCTATTGATATACTGGTAAGTAGTGTTGTTAAAAGTGCTGCCCCGTTAAGCCAGGATACCATAAAAAACAAAAAACTCAGGCACAATATGATGATAGAAAGGGTACCGCCAAATTTGCGCATCCTTTTTCTTAATCCATTGGTTGATTTTTCTGTTTGTAGTAAACTTGCTATAGAGCCTAGTTCGGTTTTCATTCCCGTTGCAACTACTAACCCTTTGCCTCGTCCACTATTTATAAAAGTACCTTTAAATACCATATTACTTTTATTAGCGGTAGGGATGTATTGCTCGTGTAAAGCCTGGTCTTGTTTTAATATATCTGTAGATTCGCCTGTTAAACTAGATTCATTTACCTTTAGATTATGGCTGGTAATTAAACGCATATCTGCTGGTACTGCATTGCCTGCTTGTAATAGTACAATATCACCCGGTACTAATTCAAATTCTCGTATAATAATTACCGTACCATCTCTAATTGTTCTGACTTGTGTAGCAGCAATTTTTTTTAATGCTTTTAATGTGTTTTCAGCGTGATACTCCTGTATAAAACCTACTATAGCATTTAATAAAATGATAATCAGTATAACTATTGCATCAGACCATTCTCCAATTATACCTGATAGTATTGCAGCTACTATCAATATAATGATCAACACATCTTTAAATTGATGTCCGATTAGTTCAATAATTTTGTTAGACTGCTTATCTATTAATTGATTTGGACCGAACTCGGTTAATCTTTTTTGAGCAATTGCTTTACTAAGTCCCAATTCAATATTTGATTGCAACTCAGCAATGGACTTATTTACTGAAAATTGATAATAATTCATGTATCAATGCTCACATAAGTTTTGTTTTTGGTTTTATTATTTAATATGCTTAGTACGCAGTCCAACCCCCATCTACTGTTAACACGGTTCCATTTACAAAACTAGCATCATCCGACGCTAAAAATAACGCAGCTTTCGCAATTTCATTGGGCTCCCCGCTTCGAGGATTTAATACCATGCCTGGCATTATTCTTTCATTTACTAAAGGGGTTATTTTAGTAAAGTCGACCGTTTCCTTAATGCTGGTATTTACAGCTCCAGGTGCAATTGCATTGCATCGAATTCCTAAAGTAGCATATATGTAACCAGTGTTTTTTGTTAAACCAATCAGGGCATGTTTACTAGTTGTATATGCAGCTCCTGCGCGCGCGCCTTGTAAACCCCCAATAGATGAAATATTAATGATTACACCACTTGATTTGGGTAAAAATATCTTCAGTGCACTTCGCATAGCTTTAAATGGACCATCCACATTTACCGCCATTACTTTTTGCCACATCGTATTATCTACTTCTCCAACAGGTTCAAAGTTGTCCATGATACCTGCATTATTAACTAAAATATCTAGCGTACCATAAGTGCTGACTGCAAGCGAAACCATTTTTTCAATATCTTCTTCTTTGGCCATATCCACCAATACTGGTGTAATACTTCCTCCTATAGAGGCGAATTCTTTTACTACAATATCTAACCTTTCAGCATCTATATCTGCTGCAATTATTTTACAACCTTCTGCTAGAAACAATTGCGTAATTGCTTTTCCCATTCCTGCTCCCGCTCCGGTTACAATCGCTACTTTATCGATGAGTTTGTTCATATGTATGAGGTTTTATAATGAACCGTTAAATTTGCAGGATACCAATTGCGCAAATAATTGCGCTGTTATTTTACCCGGCAAACCATCTCCAATTATTTTTCCATCTATTTGTAACACGGGCAATATGTTTTTAGTAGTACTGGTAATAAATACTTCTTTAGCTGCGTACATTTCAGCTCTTGTAATATCGGCTTCTATGCAGTTGAAATTGTTGAATGACAATATTTTTGATCGTGTAATACCTTTTAAAATATTATTGGAAGGAGTTATAATGTCATTGTTGTGCGTTACGATAAATAAATTAGCTCTGGGGCACTCACTTAATATTTCATCATGATAATATAATACATCGTCAGCCTGCGATTTTTTAATAAAGGGCTGTAAATAAATGGCTTGTAAATAATTGATGGTCTTTATAGCAGGCAGCTGCCTTAAATGATTATATGTAACCAGATGAATACCCTTATTCATGCTTTTATTAATGGTTAATGCATTTTGTGTGATGATCAAATTGGGTTTGCCAATACTGTATCCATCTTCTGAATATCCCCCGGTAATGGTTATTCTAATACCTGAATCTGCAATTTGATTGGCATTGGTAAGCTTAGTAATTAATTCAATTAACCTTTCTTTGCTATAACCCATATCTAAATGCATTTCTCCGGCTGAATAATACAAACGATTTAAATGGTCTGTTAAAAAAACAGGCACCGATTGATTAGTCACAAAAAACTCAAAAACCCCATAACCTCTTTGTATAGACAAATCAGCTACCTGTATAAAAGCTGAAGCTTCGGGTAATAATTCCCCATTTATAATGGCATACTTACTATTCATAAAAAAAGGTTATACATCAAAGCTAATAATCTTTGGCGTATAACCTTTGTTATAAAGGACTTAACAAGCATTAATATCCTTTATTTTATAAAAATAGTTAGGATATTTTTACCACTTTATTCAACTCCAATTTTGTTTTTTCGGTTACAATTTCTCCTGTTTCAAAATATTTTTTATGCCCTGCCATTATTCCATCAATTAATTCCGCATTCATTTTCTTCATCATTAAATTATTCATAAAATCAAAAAAAGCATTCTTCATCGAATAATTTAATTCGCCTCTTAAAATGGTATCTTTCCCACTTTCTTTGATACTTAAATCTAGACTCAGTTCTTTAATTCCTGGCATTTTCTTTAATTCATATACTTCTATTTTCATCGAGTTCCCTTCATTCCAAGCAACTATTTTTTCTTCTGCGGATGCTCCCATCATGGTAAAATCACAGTGTCTGGTTGCGCCAAGTCCTTGAGTGTTAGATGAAGTGATAAATGATTTACTAACTTTTGGATGACCATGGCAAACATTGCCAAAATCTGCCAATAGGGCCCATACATTTTCTTTGGGTAATTGTATGGTTATTTCTCTTTTAATGGTTGTTATTGGGTTCATGATTTTTTTATTAAGTTGTTAAATAATACTTGCATGGTTTGTAAAGCTTGTTTATTGCTTCCCAAACTTTTTGCACTAGTTAATGCACCATAAAAAGTGCTGTGTAATAAAATCGCTATTTCTTTTGCTGTATGCATGGAAGCGATGTCTCCTTCTTTTTGTGCTTGCAACACAGTTGGTTCAATTGCGGTAATAATATTTTCAAAACCTTCTGCTGTAGCTGCGCTCACCTTTTCATTTAAAGTACCTAATTCCGACATCATATTGTTGATCATACAACCCATAAAATTATTTTTAGGTTGTCTGTCCAACATATCTGTATAAAAATGTTTTAAAAGATCTATTGCACGTACTCCTGGTTTTGGTGTTAACATTTTTTTGATGCGTACAATATTTGCTTGGTCAAAGCTGCGGATGGTTGCTAGTAAATATTGCTCTTTACTTTCAAATGCGTTGTAAAATGCACCTTTTGTCATGCCTGTTGTTTTGCAAATTTCATCCAATCCTACATGATGGTAACCTTTTCCACTAAACAATTGAATACCACATTTTATCACTTTTTCTTTATCGTGTTTTTGATTCATATGCTTATGATTAGTGTATTTATTACCAGATTTTATCAGGCAAGATATAAAGTACTAGCGTTCTTCACAAGTTTTCGGTATTAGGCACCGCATTGATTACCTGGTAATTTTTTTTCTGCCATAATTTTCTATTTAATTCATGGTTGTTAAAGAATACAAGCCACTAAATGCATTGATCAGGAGAGGCTCATTTTTTCTATAGATACCTGATAATGGTAAAGCGTTCTTGTTAATTCATGCAAAGATAAACAAACAGACCGTTCGGTACAAATATTTTCTAAATATATTTGTTATACAAAAATTAAAAACTGATGAAAATCAATTGGAAATTGAAATATGCTAAATAAATAAATATGAATTGGGTCTAAACTTATAGGTCAACTAACACTGATTAATGAGATAAGAGGTTAGTTTTGAGTTGTTACATACGGTTCATATCTGGTATGCGAAAGCAATTAGCGGATTAACGATTAGGTATTAGATGAGCAGCATTGTTTATACAATGCTGCTCATCTAAAATTGACCAACTATTTAAACGGATTGCTCCATTTTACATCTGTGTATACATTGGTTCCTGATAACGTTTTAATAAATGCTATTAAAGCATTTACTTCCCCGGCTGTAAAGTTTAATTGTTGACCAAAGCCATTTGGTTTTAGTCGGGGGTCTAAATTGGTGTTGTTATTATTAGCATTAATGTTGCCGTAATGTCCAATTGCAGTTTGAATGGTGCTGATTACTCCGGTGTGCATCATTGCACTGTTTGGGATGCCAGCAGTATTAGTAAGATCCCTTAGTGTAGGAGTTCGGGTATTGGTTAAATCACGACCTGTACCGGTTAAACTGCCTATTATGCCATTATTACCTGTATTTGGATCAATATCAAACTCAGGTGCTCTGTGACAACCGCCACAACCGGCGCCTCCGGATATTCTATTACCGGTTGCATTAAAAACAGGCGGAGCTAAAAACAGCATTTTACCAGTGTTTTCCTGAGCTGTAAAGTTGGGAAAATCTAAATTGTCTGCTGCAACTTGGGCCCTACCTATATCATATTTGGCATCAAAAGATTGTATACTTCTCACAAATTGAGCCAGACATTCTTGTAATCTTGTTTCTGTAACATTTGCGTCACCATATATCCATTTAAACAATTCATTGTAGTACCCTATTCCCTGAAGTTTAGTAAGTAGTGAACTAAATCCTGGTCGGCCGTTAACTCCACTGAATCCCATTTCTGCATGGTCCTGCATGGGCTGGGTGGTTTGTATTTCTAAGGATGCAGCGCGCTCATCCCAAAAAAATTTTCTTTCTGTTGCAAAACGGCTATTGACTAATCTCATCGAATGCCGTTCGGTTAAACCACCTGCAACACCATGGCTTGCAATAGCAGTGTCTGAAAATGCGATGACCTGTTGATGACAACTGGCACAGGAGATCGTGTTGTCGATGCTTAAGTTTTTATCATAAAACAATACTCTGCCTAAAGTTGCTTTATTATTGGTAATGGAATTACCTGCGGTGGTATTATCCTTTCTTATATAAGCCGGAATTATTTGGTTGGCATAGTTCAATAGGTTGTTTGGATCTATATTGCTGCCGAAAGCTGCTTTAATGGCAGTATAACTTTCTGTGGGGGTTGTTGCACTAGTGCTTTCTTTCGAACACTTTACAAATGCAATAGTAATACTGGTTAGTAGTAAAAAAATATAAACAGTTCTTTTCATAATTCATTTTTGTTTAAGATGGGAGGATTGTTGAAAGGTTTAAAGTATGGCATAAGTTTATTGTTAAAAGTTTACCAAACGTTAAACTTGTTGAGCATAGCTGGTCTCAGGTTGAAAAACTTAGCGCGAAAAAATAATTTTAATGTTTTTTAAACATAAAAGGGTGGAACTGGTATTGCATTAATACCCAGGTTCTAAATAAATAAAAAAAAGATTAGGCTTTTATGGTGGCAGTTGAATGAACTGCAGCGCTGATTTCTTTTATAAGGCTCAGGTCTTTTTCAATTGCATTTCCTACTACAATTACATCGGCTCCTGCCTTGCCATTCAGATAAGCTTTCTCCGGTTCGGTAATGCCACCTCCAACAATGAGTGGTATGGAGATATGTTTAGATACTTTTTCAATCATTTGCTCGGAAATAGGTCGTCTTGCCCCACTACCTGCATCCATGTATATTAACTTCATCCCTAGCATTTCTCCAGCCATGGCGGTGCACATAGCAATATCTGCTTTATCGGAAGGTAATGGGGAGGAATTAGAAATATACGAAACAGTTGTTGGAGCGCCGCCATCAATAACCATATATCCGGTAGGCATGATCTCTAAACCACTTTTTTTAACAATCGGTGCACTTAGTACATGTTGCCCTATTAATAATTCTGGATTCCTGCCTGAAATTAAAGACAAATAAAGCAGGGCATCGGCATATTTGCTTAACTGAGATGGTGATCCCGGAAAAAGCACTACCGGTATATCACACGCAGCTTTAATTTGCTGAATGGTTGCATCTAATGAATCTGCAATTACTAAACTACCCCCCACAAAAAAATAATCAACCTTGGCTTCTTGTCCCAGTTGTACCAATTGATCGATTTGTTTTTTTTCAGCTTTATCCGGATCAATTAATACCGCAAATGACTTTTTGCCAAGTTTTTTATGTTCCGTAAATTGTTGATAAATAGATTGCTTCATTCAGTGTTTGAATATATTCAGTTGCAAAAATGCAGAAAAGTTTTCGTTTAAAGCAGGATTTAGCCATCAGTTTAGGGAAGCTTTGTGATTTCTGGCATCTGTAAAGGGCTAAAAAACGCACAAAAGCCAATATCTAAGCACTCTATAATGATTCGGTACTGAAAAAACAATCAATTTAGCAGGAATATTTTTACAGACATTTTTATTTTATTGTTAATAATCAAGCAAAATCAATGTGGATTTGAACTCTGAAATTGTTCATCTTCCTTATCCACAACCTGTGCATATTTAGGAATTGTTTTGCGCTTTAGTATTGATATTTTCGTTAACCGTTTAAACAAAATACCGTTTACCCCCGGGGATCATTAAAATACATTTAAACAGGAAACCACTTATGTCAAACCATAGCACCAACAAAGGTCTGCAGTTCAGCCGCCGCTTCACCCAAGATGGGGTAAGTCCATTCGATATGTTCGATTATGATTACCGTGATAGTGTAATTAAGAATCCGAATGGGGAAAAGGTGTTTGAGATGAATAATGTGGAGGTTCCTAAACAATGGAGTCAAATTGCTACCGATATCATCGCTCAAAAATATTTCCGTAAAGCGGGTGTGCCTCAACCAGATGGTTCCCTTGGTCGCGAAACCAGTGCTAAGCAGGTGGCGCATCGTATGGCACATTGCTGGCGAGTTTGGGGTGAGCGTTGGGATTATTTTGCATCTGAAAAGGATGCTCAGGTATTTTATGATGAATTGGTTTACAGTATTTTAAATCAGGCTTGTGTTCCTAATTCTCCACAATGGTTTAATACCGGGTTACATGAAGTTTATGGTATTACCGGTAAACCACAAGGTCACTATTTTGTAGACCCAATCGATAATCAACTTAAAAAATCAACCAACGCTTACGAGCGTCCACAACCGCACGCTTGCTTTATCCTCAGCGTTAATGATGATTTAGTGAATGAAGGTGGTATAATGGACTTATGGACTCGTGAAGCGCGTATATTTAAATACGGTTCCGGAGTAGGAACTAATTTTTCTCAGATCCGTGGAAGCGGTGAAAAATTAAGCGGTGGAGGTACATCGAGCGGCTTAATGAGCTTTCTTAAAATTGGCGACCGCGCAGCAGGAGCAATTAAAAGTGGTGGTACTACCAGAAGAGCGGCTAAGATGGTTTGCTTAGACTTAGATCATCCGGAGATAATGGAATTTATTAATTGGAAAGTGCAGGAAGAAAAGAAAGTGGCTGCATTGGTAGCAGGTGGTTATGACAACAGCTACGAAGGCGAAGCTTATGCAACCGTATCCGGACAAAACTCTAACAACTCTGTTCGTATTCCTAACGAATTTTTTAAAGTATTGGAAGCCGGTGGCGATTGGGAATTAAAAGCAAGAACCGACGGACGTGTAATGCATAAAATTCCTGCACAAAAAGTATGGGACGAAATTTCTTATGCAGCATGGCGTTGTGCCGATCCAGGTACACAATACGATACTACCATCAACGAATGGCATACTTGCCCTAAAGGTGGTCGAATCAATGCATCTAACCCTTGCTCAGAATACATGTTCTTAGATAACACTGCATGTAATTTGGCTTCTGTAAACTTGCGTAAGTTTCATGATAACGATACCAATATATTTGATGTAGAAGGTTTTGAATACACTACACGTTTATGGACCACCGTATTAGAAATATCTGTGTTAATGGCACAGTTCCCTTCTAAAGAAGTAGCACAACTTTCTTATGATTACAGAACATTAGGATTAGGTTTTGCAAACCTTGGTTCTATGCTAATGGTTAGCGGTATTTCTTACGATAGTGAAGAAGCTCGTGGTATTGCAGGAGCTATCTCCGCAATCATGACCGGTGTTTCGTATAAAACATCTGCTGAAATTGCTTCTTTCATGGGCACTTTCGCTAAGTATGAAGAAAATAGAGAAGACATGTTGCGTGTTATGAGAAATCATCGCGCAGCTGCTTATGATGCGTCTGAAGCTTATGTTGGTCTTGAAATAAAACCACAAGGTATTAAAGCGCAATATTGCCCGGCTTATTTATTGAAAGCAGCTACTAAAGCTTGGGATGAAGCTGTTCAACTAGGCGAGGTATATGGTTACCGTAATGCACAAACAACCGTTATTGCTCCAACCGGAACAATTGGGTTGGTAATGGATTGTGATACTACTGGGGTAGAGCCTGACTTTGCTTTAGTGAAATTTAAAAAATTAAGCGGTGGAGGTTATTTTAAAATCATTAACCAGTCTGTTCCACAGGCCCTGAAAAACTTAGGATATAGCCCCGTTGAAGCAGATGCTATTGAAAAATATGCAGTAGGTGCTGCAAGTTTTGAAAATGCGCCTTTCATCAATAATAAAAGCCTTACCGAAAAAGGATTTACTGATGCTGAAATCCAAAAATTAAACGGCGCGGCTCGTTCTGCTTTTGAAATAGGATTCATCTTTAACCGATTTACATTAGGTGATGAGTGCATGCAGCGTTTAGGATTTAAAGAAGCGCAATACAGCGATTGGAGCTTTAACTTGTTAGAAGCATTGGGCTTTACCGACGAACAAATAGATGCTGCCAACGATTATGTATGTGGTACCATGACTATTGAAGGCGCTCCTTACTTAAAAGATGAACATTTATCTGTATTTGACTGTGCAAATAAGTGCGGAAATAAAGGGGAAAGATATATTCATGCATACGGTCATATTCGTATGATGGCCGCTTGTCAGCCTTTCTTAAGTGGCGCCATCTCTAAAACCATCAACCTGCCGAACGAAGCAACAGTGGAAGAAATTGCTGATTGTTATTTGTTGAGTTGGCAGTTGGGTCTTAAGGCCAATGCCTTATACCGTGATGGTTCTAAGTTGAGTCAGCCTTTAAGTAACAAATCTGATAAAAAGAAGAAAGCAGAAGATACCACTGATACGGATGAAACAACTGTGCAGGAATCAACCACGCAGGAATCAGTAGTTGCAGAATCAGCTGCTTCCAACATAGTAGACCTCAGCCAATTAACTGTAGACGAATTGTTAGAGGAAGTGCAGAAGCGCATGACGGCTTCTACCGACACCAAGTTAAAGCGTCGTTTATCCGGAATTGTAGAGAAAAAATCATTGCCATCCAAGCGTCGTGGATTTACACAAAAAGCAAAAATTGGCGGTCAGGTTATATTCTTACGTACCGGTGAATATGCAGATGGTACACTAGGAGAAATATTCATCGACCTGGCTAAAGAGGGATCTACATTACGCAGCTTTATGAACTGTTTTGCAATTGCAATCTCAGTTGGATTGCAATATGGTGTTCCATTGGAAGAGTTTGTGGAGAAATTTGTATTCACTAAGTTTGAGCCAGCAGGCATGGTAGACCATCCAAATATTAAAACAACCACTTCATTGGTAGATTTTGTATTCCGTGCATTAGCGTATGAATATTTAGACAGAACCGATTTGGTTCATGTATTAGATAAGCCTACAATTGAAAATGTTGGTGATGATGCAGAAAGCGTTTTTACTTCAAAGCCTGAGTTGAGCAGCATAAGAGTTACAGCTGCACCTGCTGCTACAGCGCCATCTGTTGCGACACAAAAAGTAGAAAAAGTTGCTGCAAATGTTGGACAGGATTCCGGAATGAGTTCTGTAACAGCCGCTGCAAAAGGCATGCAAAGTGATGCACCTGCATGTAGCACTTGCGGTCACTTAACAATTCGCAGCGGTACTTGCTACAAGTGCTTAAACTGTGGAACCAGCATGGGTTGCAGTTAATACAATTTCATTATTAAGTCATTTTTAATATAATCCCGTTGGTGTAAAAACTGACGGGATTTTTTATTGTTGTTTTAGCTTTTAATATGTACTTTCAACCATAAATTCTGAAATCATAGCTATATGGGAGATCTTCAAATTAAGAAACAACCTAAAAAATACGATGCAGTAATCGTTGGCTCTGGTGCCGGCGGTGGTATGGCTGCTTATACATTGTCCAAAGCTGGTTTAAAAGTGTGTTTAATTGAGGCTGGTGAAGATTTTGATCCGGCAAAAAACTCATCTCAGCTTAAAAATTCATGGGATTCACCCCGTAGAGGTGCAAGTACCAAATTCCGCCCTTTTGGAGACTATGATGCCTCGTATTGGGGATGGGAAATTGAGGGAGAACCTTACACACAGGCACCCGGTAGTGAAAAATTTGAGTGGTGGCGTGCACGTATGATGGGTGGTAGAACCAACCATTGGGGTAGAATTTCACTCAGATTCGGACCTAAAGATTTCAAAAGAAAAAGTATTGATGGACTGGGCGACGATTGGCCAATTGGCTATGAAGACATTAAGCCCTATTACGATAAAATTGATCGTTTAATTGGCGTTTTTGGAAGTAATGAAGGATTAGAAAATGATCCGGATGGAATTTTCTTGCCCCCTCCTAAACCTCGTTTACATGAGCTGATGTTTAAAAAAGCAGGAGCAAGTCTTGGAATACCTGTAATTCCATCTCGTTTATCCATTCTTACCAAACCTATTAATGACGAACGTGGGGCATGTTTTTATTGCGGTCAGTGTAACAGAAGTTGTAAAGTATATGGCGATTTTTCTTCCGGCTCTGTATTGGTAAATCCTGCGTTGAAAACAGGTAATTTAGATGTTATTACACAAGCAATGGTTCGTGAAGTGATAACCAATGCCGATGGTTTGGCAACCGGTGTTTCTTATGTAAATAAAAGAGACATGATGGAATATCAGGTAAGTGGTAGAGTAGTTATACTTGCTGCCAGTACCTGCGAAACCGCTCGTTTATTGCTGAATTCAAAGTCTACCAGACATCCAAATGGCCTGGCCAATGAAAGTAATGTAGTAGGTAAATATTTACACGATTCTACCGGTGCATCTATTGGCGGTGTGATTCCTGAATTATTTGGAAGAAAGCGCTATAATGAAGATGGTGTTGGAGGTATGCATGTGTACACTCCTTGGTGGAAAGACAATAAAAAATTAGATTTCCCTCGTGGATACCATATTGAATATTGGGGAGGTATGACGCAGCCTGGTTATGGTTTTGGTATGGGTATGCAGGGACTTAATGGCAAATACCAGGTAAATGGTAAAACCAAAGAAGCGGGTGGTTATGGCGCTTCATTAAAAGAAGATGTTCGTTTCTTTTATGGTGCGAGTGTAGGTATGGGTGGACGAGGTGAAGCAATTCCGGATATTAAAAATTACTGTGAAATAGACCCTTCTGTAGTAGATAAATACGGTATTCCGGTTTTACGTTTTAATACCCGTAACTCGGAATACGAAATTAAACAAGCCAAACACATGAAGGAAACCTTTAAGGAAATTATGCACAATATGGGTGCGGTAATTACTTGGGGTGGAGATGATGATGCTTCTAATAACTATGGATTGTCTAACCCGGGTAATATTATACACGAAGCAGGTACGGTTCGTATGGGTAATGACAAAAAAACATCCGCATTAAATAAATGGAGTCAGGCGCACGATTGTAAAACCTTATTCTGTGTAGATGGTAGTCAGTTTGTATCTCAGGCCGATAAAAATATTACTTGGACCATCCTTGCATTAAGTATGCGTGCCAGTGAATACATTATTGACGAAATGAAAAAACAAAATATTTAAACAGCCTCCCTTTAATAAATAAAAGGAGCTAATAAACGAATTGTTATGGATAGAAGAAAATCACTCAAAACCCTGTTGGTTGGTAGCGTTGGTGCAGGCGTTTTTGTAGAAGCTTGTAAATCATCCGACAAAAAAGCCATAGCCGATTCTGCAGATGCAGCACTTGCCGACAGAATGCAGGAAGAGAAAAAACATTTGGAAAACCTGAATAAGCAGGAAAACTTTTTTACGGAGCATGAAATGAAAACCATTACGGTATTAGGTGATATTATTATCCCTAAAGATGCAGTGAGTGGTAGTGCCAGTGAAGCCAAAGTGCCCGAGTTTATAGAGTTTATTGTAAAAGACATGCCCGACCACCAATTACCCATGCGAGGTGGATTGCGTTGGTTGGATATGCATTGCCTGAAAAAAACAGAAAAAGCATTCATCGATTTAGATGCCAAACAGCAACTAAGTATCGTAGATGAAATTGCGTACCCCGAAAAGGCAAAACCCAATGTAAAACAAGGGGTTGCATTTTTCAATAAAATCCGCGATTTAGTAACTACCGGATTCTTTACTTCAGAAATAGGCGTAAAAGATTTGGGATACATGGGTAATACGCCCAACCAATGGAATGGTGTACCAGCCGATGTATTAAAGCAATACAATCTTGCTTATACCGAGAAAGAAAATAAAGAATGCGCAAGCTATAGCTAATGTTGTGCACAAACCGTTGATCATTTTTTGGAGTGATCCCTGCTTCTTTTTTGAATAATAAAAAAAGTAGTTGGGATCACTAAATCTACGCCGATCACTTACATCGGCAATATTGCAACCATCTTCCGGTCATCATTTTTTTGCCAATTTAATTCGCTCCTGATTAATGTATTCTAATGGTGAAATGCCAAATTGTTCTTTAAACCATTTGTAAGTTAATTGCGTATTCTAAAAACGCATATGAAAATAAATTATGGACGCTTCCTGTAAACTGGAAGTCGGCAACGATAATAATACCTAGAAGTTCTACCCGGTTGACTAAGATGGCAGGGGAACATCGATTATGTTGTAAAGGAGTGGGGATTGAAGAGGGGGAGAATTAAATATAAAAACTTTAGTTATTTTTTAATTAAGTAATAGAAAGGTCAGGGAATTTACACTTACATCAAGCATTAACATTTAATACTATCTTTACATTTGAAAAATTTGTCATAGTTGAATGAAAAATAAATATGTAAACTTCATCTCAGACGAGCATTTATTGGAATGTATCGGCAACTTGCATAAGTCATATTTGAAGGCAAAAAACAATATTACAAAAAAGAACTTTTACTCAAACAAGATAGACACCTTTAAACTGACCTTTGATGCAAAGTTCAACGACATTGATGAAGAGAGCCTTATTCAATCAGAGATTATGAGGCAAATTGATAAGTCAATTAATAATTCCATTGGAACATTTCACGAAGAAATTTTAGGAGGTATTAAAGGATATCAAGCTGGGAATTTAAGTGGCTATGACATTAAAGCTGAAGATGACACGCTTTTTGCTGACATCAAAAACAAACACAATACAATGAATAGCAGTGCTGCTGAAGCATTGTTTCAAAAGTTAGCACGTTATGCAAACGACTATAAAAAAGCTAAATGCTACTGGGTTCAAATTTTAGCTAAGGGTAGCTTTTGCGATTTTTGGACTGGTGAAATCAATGGCAAAGAATATACCCACAGCAGAGTATATAAAATTTCTGGCGATCAATTTTATGCTTTACTATCGGGGCAAGATGATGCACTATTCCAACTTTACAAAGTGTTACCAGTTGCAATAAAAGAATACCTGAAAACTTTCGACCACAACCAAGAAATTGTTGAAAACTCGGCATTGGATGAAATTAAATTAGAGAACCAAAATAGCAAGCGAAGTATTTTAGATCAAATTACTTTTG
>CANHJH010000051.1 GCA_947460365.1 Sphingobacteriia bacterium
CTTCTTAGCACAGCTTAATACATAGCGATGCTCACTATGTTGATATATTACGCCCTTTCAGGGCTATGATCAGCGTATCATTCCTTCATGTTGGCTACGCACTGGATAGTGTTACATATCTTCTTAGTACAGCTTAATACATAGCGATGCTTACGATGTTACGAGATTACGCACTTTCAGGGCTATGATCAGCGTATCATTCCTTCATGTTGGCTGCGCACTGGATAGTGTTACATATCTTCTTAGTACAGCTTAATACATAGCGATGCTCGCTATGTTGATATATTACGCCCTTTCAGGGCTATGATCAGCGTATCATTCCTTCATGTTGGCTACGCACTGGATAGGGTTACATATCTTCTTAGTACAGCTTAATACATAGCGATGCTCACTATGTTGATATATTACGCCCTTTCAGGGCTATGATCAGCGTATCATTCCTTCATGTTGGCTGCGTACTTGATAGGGTTACATATCTTCTTAGTACAGCTTAATACATAGCGATGCTTACGATGTTACGAGATTACGCCCTTTTAGGGCTATGATCAGCGTATCATCCCTTCATGTTGGCTGCGCACTGGATAGTGTTACATATCTTCTTAGTACAGCTTAATACATAGCGATGCTCACTATGTTGATATATTGCGCCCTTTCAGGGCTATGATCAGCGTATCATCCCTTCATGTTGGCTGCGCACTGGATAGTGTTACATATCTTCTTAGTGCAGCTTAATACATAGCGATGCTCACTATGTTAAGATATTACGCCCTTTCAGGGCTGGGTTGCAGTGTTACATTACTTCATCAACTTAATTATATAACTTTTCCACTTCAGGAACCAACTGGTCTGCCCACTGCTTATAAGCCATTCCGGAGGGGTGCAAACTATCTGCCGATATGAGTAATGGGAAGAACCTTCCCTGGCGTGTATAAGCAGTAATATCTATATAGTAGCAGTTCAACTCTTTGGTTACCGCCTTATTAATTTGATTGAATTGATCTATTTCTTTGCTTATTCTTGCAGTATCCATATTCTTCGCATATGGTGTTACGCTATAATCCGGAATGGATAATACCAACACATGGTTGCTTTTGCCATTGGCTAATCGAATCGATTCTAATAAAAGCTCCTTAAATCTAATCCTATATCCCCCCGTATCCCATCTTCTGTATTGATCATTAACACCTATTAATAAACTAACAACTTTATGCTTCGCCGGTTTAATGCTGCTGATGGCTTGCTGTAAATCAATAGTGGTCCATCCGGTAGTGGCTATATATGTAGTAGAATCTACTCGCATGTTTTTCTTTAAAAGCTGTTCCATTACCTGCGCAACAAAGCGGTCTTTTTCTTCTACACCTTGGCCTATAGTATATGAATCTCCAAGTGCAAGCCAGGTATTAGCAGTGTTAGCATCTGATTGTTGCGTATTAACGATCAGCTGTGATGATTCGCTAGCCGTCTCTTTTTTACAGCTAATCATTCCCAATAAAAAAAGTCCGTACCAAAATTTGCGCATATTAATTAAACGCAAAACAGTTTAAAATTGTTCAGACTTGACTGGACTTTTAAAATATTCAATGTTTTGCACTATTTTAACTGAGCTCTTCTTATTGGTTAAGGTTGTATTAATGGTGTCCAGCAATCCATCTGTAAATGTATCGTGCCCCAGTTGCCAAAACATAATGCCACCCATTTTATGCTTTAATACATATTTTGTTTTTAACGCTACTGATTTTTTATCATCAAATGTGGCAAAGGTTTTATCTGCTGCATTATATGCATAGGGAGCCTGAGCGGTACTATCCCAATAAAAATTATAACCAGCACTTGCTGAAATTCGCTTAGGAAAATCATTATAACCAATATAACTTTTAAACTTTCCTGCATTATAGAGTCCATTGTTTTCAGGAGATACATCTTCCCAGGTACGTGCATAAAAGGCTGCACCTATGATTAGTTTTTTGGGGTTAATACCTATGGTGTTAATAAGATATTGTATACAATTATCGGCAGATGATTTTTGAGATGGGGTACTATATAAAGCGGTATGGTGCCCCGTTACTTTAGAATAGCCTCCAACCAAATCATAGGTCATCAAATTAACATAATTTACATAAGGCATAACTGATTTCCAGTCTACAGATTCATCCATAAATTTTTGAAACCCTCCTGCTGCAAATGATACAGTACTTTTTCTTCCTAATTGATGGCGAAGCTCCTTTATCAACTCGGTAAAATTTTGTTTGTCATCTGGTACAAATCGATGTCCGGGAAATCCTGATATGGTAGGATATTCCCAATCAAGATCAATTCCATCTGTACCAAAATAATTAGTAAGCGATTTTACAGAAGCAACAAACTCTTTTCGTCCTTCTTCCGTACCAAACACTTCAGAGCAAGGTGCACAACCTCCCCATCCACCCAATGATAACAGTACTTTTAAGTCTTTATTTTGTTGTTTCATTGACACCATCTTTTGTATAATTAAGGTGTCTTTAGCAGCACGCAAGTGCATCCGGTTTCCCTGTAATCGTCCGAAACAATAAATAATATGCGTAAACTTGTTTGCCGAAAATGAATCTAATGCTTGCAAGCTTCCTGAATAATAAGCAATCACTGCTTTTTTTTGCGCTGCAGCAAAATTCGGTAATGTTATACTCCATAACATCGTTGCAAATAATAATATAAGTCTGTATTTCATTTTTTGATTTTTCAATTAAATATAGGCAATGTTTTGATTACATTGATTACGAGTTGCTAGGTAAGGTCTTCGTTTACGTGAGTTTTATTTAGAAACAGACCGTTGAGGGTTCAATAATGGATAAATTTGGGCATTGGTTAATTAAATATTCCATTTAAATTATATTTTAATTATTGAGATGATCGAGGGGGGTAAAACTGTACAGAAGTTTTATAAAAAAGAAATCCTAAAGCGAATGCAGTAATTTTACAATTTCTTCTTACTCAATCTGGAGCGATATATATAAATTTACAGACCAATAAATTTTTTAAATACGGATAGTTTCTTTGTCGATGGTAATCATTTAAATAAAAAGGTTCGGACAACTGCTTCTAATGAAATAAAAATTATCCTACTTGATAATCTATATCAATAGTTTAGATTTTTACATTGGTGTTTTAATGGATGAATTACTGTTGTATTTAAACGCTGCAACTCAACAAAGTACAATAGGTTTATACATAATGTTATCGAGAAAAAAGAATGTATGAAACAGCAGATCTTCGCTATGAACAAAAAAATAGATAGATAAATTATTCAACAATAGCATTAAATTAATATGAAAACAAGCATTTTTAAAATATGTTTTTCGGCTTGCCTGTTGGTGATCGCTTTACAAAGCTATTCGCAGTCAAAAAAAATTAATCTTCCAAATGGCTGGACACTAACCCCTGTTGGTAAACAACTGAAGCTGGGTGATTTGCCATTAAATATGTCCGTGAGTCCGGATAAAACATTTTTAGCAATTACTAATAACGGACAAAGTAAACAATCTATTCAGTTGGTTGATGTTAAAAGAGAATTGGTTTTAGATGAAGTGAGTATTGATAAAAGCTGGTATGGATTAACGTTTAGTGCTGATAGTAAATTTTTATACGCAAGTGGTGGTAATGATAACTGGATTTTAAAATATGCAGTTAAAAACAATAAGTTAATCTTACACGACTCGATTAAATTGGGAATGAAATGGCCGGAAAAAATTTCACCAACAGGCTTATGTATAAATGAGTTTACTAACAAGATGTATGTAGTTACTAAAGAAAACAATTCGTTATATGAGATTAATCTCTCTACAAAAAAATTTACAGTTTATCCGTTAGAAGCCGAAGCATACGCTTGTATTTTAAGTTCAGATAAAAAACAATTATACATTTCTTTATGGGGTTCTGATAGGTTAATTGTGTGGAATACAATTACCAAAACCATTGACACTAAATTAGCCATTGGCGATAATCCCAATGAATTGTTGTTAACAAAAAACGGAAATTATCTTTTCGTTGCAAACGCAAATGACAATAGTGTAGCTGTTGTAAATACTAAAACCTTGAAAATTGAGGAAGTGTTAAATGCTGCGCTGTACCCCAATGCTCCTAATGGTTCTACCACCAACGGTCTTGCTTTAAATGAAAATGAAAAAACACTCTATGTGGCAAATGCCAGCAATAACTGTTTGGCAGTATTTGATGTAAGTAAAAAAGGATTTAGTCAAAGTTTAGGATTTATCCCTGTAGGCTGGTATCCTACCAATGTAAAAGTAATTGGAGCCAAGGTTTTTGTAACTAACGGAAAAGGATTAAACTCGCAAGCAAATCCTAATGGTCCAAAACCAATCAGTAAAAATGAAAGGGTAATTTACCAATCTGGCGACAATGCTCCTAAACAAAAAGAGGTAGAATATATAGGTGGTTTATTTAAAGGAACACTTTCTATATTTAACATACCCAATGAAGTACAGTTAAAAAATCACACAAAACAAGTATATGCCAACACTCCCTATACAAAAGAAAAAGAGTTGGTTGCACATGGAGAAAAAGGCAATCCAATTCCACACATGGTGGGAGAACGCTCTCCTATTAAATATGTATTTTACATTATTAAAGAAAACAGAACTTATGATCAGGTATTAGGTGATATGCCCAATGGAAATGGCGACACTTCTCTGGTGCTATTTGGAAGACACATTACACCCAACCAACACGCTATTGCAGAGCAATTTGTATTGTTAGATAATTTTTACGTGGATGCAGAGGTAAGTGCAGATGGCCATAACTGGTCATTAGCTGCCTACGGAAATGATTATACCGAAAAAACATGGCCAACAAGTTATGGTGGAAGAGGAGGAACTTATGATTATGAAGCTCAAAAAAAAGTTGCATACCCTAAAGAAGGATTTATATGGGATCATGCACTTAAGGCTCAAATAAGTTTTAGAACCTATGGAGAATTTGCAGATGACTACAAAGCCAACTACCCTACCTTAGAAGGTAACTTTTGTCCCTATTTTACCAGCTGGGATCAACATGTTAGAGATACCACCAGATTTAATCAATGGAAAAGAGAATTTGATTCATTACTTGCCATTGGGAAATTACCCCAGTTAAATACTTTACGATTTATTAACGATCATACTGAAGGAACTAGCATAGGCCGACCAACACCATATGCACACGTTGCTGACAATGACTATGCGGTTGGTCTTTTTATAGAATATTTAAGCAATAGTGCTATTTGGGACAAGACGGCCGTATTTATTTTAGAAGATGATGCACAAGATGGAGCAGACCATGTAGATGCACACCGCTCTACTGCTTATGTTGCGGGAGGATTTGTAAAAAGAGGCTATGTAGATCATACAATGTATTCAACCTCCAGTATGCTAAGAACGATGGAGCTAATATTAGGGATGCCCCCTATGAGCCAATATGATGCTGCTGCTGAACCAATGTGGAGGTGTTTTAACAATACAGTGAATACTACCCCTTTTAAATCAATTCTTCCAAATATAAATTTGGATGATAAAAACGAAAAAAATGATGAACTATCAAAATTAAGTTCCGGATTAGATTTTAGTAAAGAAGATAAAGTTCCTGAAATTTTGTTCAATCAAATTCTTTGGAAAGCCATTAAAGGCATACATAGTGAAATGCCGGCTCCAAGAAGAAGTGCGTTTTTAAAACCTTTAGAATAAAAATAAATATTTTATATAAGTTTGCATATCAGGTAATGAGCCATCAACCAAATATACTTACTAATCAAAATGTTCATCCGGCGAATTAAAAAGAAGCAATCAAATCAATTAAATTCTCAAGTGAAACAAACTAACACAATATTAAACAGACTAATATATTTATTAGTCTGTTTTTGTTATACCAGCACGATATCTGCACAAAAATATATTCCATTTAATTCTTTACATTCAGACACTTTATACAACACCTTAGATTCTATAACTGTTACCAGCAGAAACTTAAAAACCCTATCAATCAATAGTCCATATAGTGTTACAAGCATAACAGGCAAAACTATTCGCAGCGGTAATTTCAGAACTACGCCAGAAGCCCTGATGGGAAATAGTGGTGTATTTATACAAAAAACAAATCATGGTGGTGGCTCTGCATTTTTAAGAGGATTAACCGGCAACCAAATATTATTACTGGTTGATGGAATTAGGTTTAATAACGCAACATTCAGATACGGCCCCAATCAATACATGAACTCAATCGACATATTTACAATAGACAAAATAGAAGTTGGGCATGGAACAGGTTCCGTAGAATATGGATCTGATGCATTAGGAGGGGTAATAAATTTAATAACTAAAGATCCAAATTTTAGCATCGGCAAACCAAGTATTCATGCTAATGTAAGCGGAAAATTCATTTCGGAAGGAATGGAAAAATCAAGCAGAGCCGAACTAAAATACACTAGTAAAAACATTGTTTTATTATCAGGATTAACCTACAGAAATTTTGGCGATCTTTTTGGTGGCGGAGATATTGGAAAACAAATTCCCAGTGGTTATAAGGAAAATGGAATAGATATTAAATTAAAAGTAAAGTTAAATGAAAAGCTACAGCTTACATATGGTTCACAATTTTTACAACAAAACAATTTGCCTGTTTATCATAAAGTTGTTTTAGAAAACTTCAAGATTAATGAAATTGAACTTCAACAAAGAAAACTGAATTATATAAGATTATTACAAAAAACGAATAGGCGACTATTTTCTGAAATATTATTGACTGCATCTATACAAAATAGTTTGGAAAAAAGAGTTAGTCAAAAAAATGGGAGTTTACTTTTTAAAAGTGAACAAGATGAAATAAAAACACAAGGGTTATCAGGAGAAGTAATATCTAGCATATCACCCAATTGGAGTATTAATTCTGGAATTGATATTTATAGAGACAAGGTATTTAGTTCGGCAAATGAACAAAATATTTCGAATCAAACAATTAATTCTAAACGTGGCTTATATCCTAATGATGCATTTTATTTAAGTCAATCTGTTTTTAGTTTACAGCATATTCGTTTGAATAAGTTTAACATCGAAACAGGTATCAGGTATAATGTATTTAAAATAAATATCTATGATTCAAGCTTAGGTAAGGTAGAAAATAAACCTACCGCGTTAGTGGGTAATTTTGGAGTAACTTATCATATCAATGAGTTTCATCACATCAGTACATCTATCAGCAATGGATACAGAGCCCCTAATATAGACGATATGGGTACCTTAGGTATTGTTGATTTTAGATATGAAATTCCAACCAATAACCTTAAACCGGAAAAATCTGTATATACCGAAATTGGTTACAAAATTCAACATGCAAAATGGAACGTTAATCTTCATCTTTTTTACATGAAATTAAAAGATTTAATTACCCGGGTTAAGTTAGATAATACAGTGATTAATGGATACAATGTATATAAAAAAGAAAATGTAGAAACTTCGCATATAAAAGGAATAGAAGCTTTAACAAATATTACCCTAAATAAATATTGGTTATTTACATTTAATGCAACGTATACATATGGTCAAAATGAAACTAAAAATGAACCCATGAGAAGAACACCGCCATTTTTCGGCACATCCAGTATTAAATGGGAAAAACACAAACTCCACATTTCTCTTTCGCATCAATTTGCAGGTCAACAGATCCGATTAGCTCAGGGAGATAAAGATGATAACAGAATAGGAGTTAATGGAACGCCAGCATGGAATATTTTAAATTTATCAACCGGAGCTCAATTCAAAATAATTACCATCAACGCTGGCATTCAAAACATTTTGAATGAAAAATATAAAACGCATGGATCTGGAGTATATGGAATGGGTAGGGCATTTTTTTCAACTATTTCACTACATCTATAATACATTTTTCTATTCATTTGATTTAGTAATAAATGTTACCATTATCACCTGTTGTTTTTAATGAAATTTATAATATGGATAGAAATCTTAAACAACATGACACTCCTCAGTGAAAAACAGTTTTTTAATTTTTTAAAAGATTGTTGAGTTTTATTTACCTTGTATCTCCAAGTTCTTTTTGTTTGTTCAATCTATTAAATAATTAAAAGTAATCTGAGGTATAATATCTTTTACTAAATACAAATCTGATTCTATGAATACTTTCAACCATCATCAACCTATTAACAACTCAGCGGATTTAAAAGAACAAATTTTAAAAGCCATCGATACCCCTTCGGTACTGGAAAAAATATATAGAAACAACAAAAACACCTTTCAAAATGCATTTAACGAAGTGTATGCAGAAATAAAAAATACTACTGTTGCCCAAATCTGGAATGAAAGATTAAATTACCAAGAAGAAGAAATTAATTGGGGTAATAAAAACGACTATTTATTTATTTTTATTACAACACTAATTACAGGTTTCATTGCTAAATTGCCTTTTTTTACCGGCATCAATGAAGAAACATTCTATACAAAAAATTTTAGCTTTTTTGTCTTCCCTGTTTTAATAATTTTTTTTTCTTGGAAACAAAATCTGGAAATTAAAAAAATATTGTTTCCACTTATTTGCACTTTTCTAGCTATTCTTTACATAAATTTTTTACCCAACATTCACACACACAAAAGCGATTCTGTATTGCTTGCCTGTATTCATTTACCCATCTTTTTATGGTCATTATTAGGCTATATTTTTGTTGGAGGACAATGGAAAAACACTCCCCAAAAAATAGCGTTTCTTAAATACAATGGAGATTTTGTAGTGATGACCGCCTTAATCCTTTTAAGCGGTGGGATGTTTACCGGAATTACTATTGGTTTATTTACAATTATTAATGTAAATATTGAAACTATTTATTTTGAGTATGTGGTGGTATGGGGTTTGTCGGCTGTTCCAATGATATCAACTTATCTGGTTAGAAACAATCCACAGCTAGTGGGTAGAATTTCACCGGTCATTGCACGAATTTTTACTCCAGTAGTTTTCTCGACCTTATTGATCTTTTTGTTGGTACTAATTTATACCGGAAAGGGGCTTTATACCGATAGAAATTTTTTATTGGTCTTTAATAATGTGTTGATTGGTGTAATGGCCATCATTCTATTCTCTGCTACGGAAGCAACCAAGTCTAACAAAAATAAAATCAACTTAATATTTTTATTAGGACTATCATTGCTCGCAATTATATTAAATGGATTAGCGCTTTCTGCTATTTCATTCAGACTAATTGAATTTGGAATTACACAGAATAGAATTGTTGTTTTAGGTAGTAATCTGCTTATTTTTAGTAACCTGATTGTTGTGGCTTTTCAACTATTTAATGTGCTTCGTAAGGGCAATGATATTGAGAAAGTTGAACAGGTGATTGCACTATTTATTCCGGTATACGGTATATGGGCTGCATTGGTAACTTTTGTGCTGCCATTTGTTTTCCATTTTAAATAATTCTTTACCCGTTAAGAATATAGAATGAGTATTTGAATTTCTATAAATCGGGAAACATCTTCTTCAACCTTTTGTAAAGATGTATGCTTTATAAAAGGTTGAAGCTTTTCTGCAAATAACGTAGCACTGATTCTGCGAGGTGTAGCAATTATGATGGTAGTTCTATTGTCTAACAGTTGATGTATGAGTTGCAATAAAACCTCAAACTGATCCGGTGCATAATTAATATCACTCAACAAAACTGTTTCAGCATGTATATCTTCTGGATATTGATTCCAATCTATACACATTGCTTTTACATTGGTTAAGCCTAAATATTGAATGTTTTTTTCTAACAAGGCAACCGCTTCCGGTTCATAATCACTTACTATTATTGTAGCAGCTTGTTGTGCAATATTAAAAGTTGGCAAGCCAATGCCTGCACCTATTTCTAATACAGATTTATCCTTAATCCATTTGGGCTCTATGCGCAAAAATATTGCTAACGCCCTGGATGATGCCCATATTTTAGCCCAATATGGAAAATTCGTATTACCATTGTTTGCAAGCAATTTTTCATACGTTGATTTAATCCATTCCGGATCCGGCACATAAATTGACAACTCGGTATGAATAACTGTTAGCTTGTTTATATAATGCATGAGATTATTATTATGTTTGTACCGTATTTCATTTGCAATTATTTTTATTTACTTTTTATGCAGCAGCCTTCTAAAGATCCACTACATGGTAAAACATTAGAATTTATTGTAACCACTTTAGTGGCTCATTTTGGATGGGAAGTTTTAGGCCAACATATCCGCATCAATTGCTTTAATAGTAACCCGAGCATTCAATCGAGCCTCAAATTTCTGCGCAAAACACCCTGGGCAAGAAAACAAGTAGAAGAGCTTTATATTAGAATGATTGATTAATTCTTCACATAAAAAAACACAAAGCATTTGTAATGATACATTTACTTTGTGTTTTTTAAACTATTGGATTAGCTTTTTAATGAAGCCATATCTATTACAAAACGATAACGCACATCGCTTTTCAACATACGCTCATACGCTTCATTAATTTCCTGCATTTTAATTATTTCAATATCAGAAACAATATTATGCTTTCCACAGAAATCAAGCATTTCCTGCGTTTCAGCAATGCCGCCAATTACAGATCCTGCAACTGATTTTCTTCCTAAAATCATTGGAACCGTATTTAACATTGGACTTAAATTACCTAAATATCCTACCAAAACCAATGTGCCGCTAATGTTTAATGTAGCCACATAAGGATTAACATCATGTACATAAGGCACTGTATCTATTATTAGATCAAATTGACCTTTAACTGCACTCATTTGCTTTGCATCTGTAGATATAACCATTTTGTCTACTCCTAATGCAATTGCATCTTGTTCCTTATTAGCAGATCTTGAAAATAAAGTAACATGTGCACCTAATCCTTTAGCCAATTTAATAGCCATATGCCCTAGTCCACCTAAACCTACAACAGCAACTTTACTGTCTTTGCCCACTTTCCAATGTTTAAGTGGAGACCAGGTAGTTATACCTGCACATAATAATGGAGCTACTGCTGCTAAATCTAAGTTAGTGGGTACCTGTAAAACAAAATGCTCATCTACCACCACTTTCTCGGAATAACCACCAAATGTTTGAATGCCTAAGTGCTTGTCTTTTCCGTTGTAGGTACCGGTAAATCCATTTAAGCAATATTGCTCTAAATCTTGTTTACAGCTATCGCAATGTCTACAAGAATCAACCAAACAACCCACCGCTGCTAAATCCCCCACTTTAAATTTAGTAACCCCCGTTCCTACTTTAGTTACCTTACCAACAATTTCATGTCCGGGAACTGCCGGGTAAACACTACCACCCCAATCATTACGAGCAGTATGCAAATCTGAATGACATACTCCACAATATAGAATTTCAATTTCTACATCTAATGGCATAACAGCTCTGCGGTCGATGTTCAATTGTTTAAGCGGCGCGTCACAGGCTTCTGTACCATACGCTTTTACTTTTACTGATTCCATGTTTTTATATTTAATTTTTTAAATGTTTATACTAATTTCAAGGATGCAAAATTAACTTAAATAAACAGAATACTTATTTTTATATAATGATTACCATCACAATGATCAATACATGAAAGCATTAATTTGTACAAAACCTTTTCAACTAGATTATATAGATATTCCGGAACCAACAATTGCTCCTAATGAAACATTGTTAAAAATAGAAAGAATCGGTGTTTGCGGAACCGATCTTCATGCATATGAAGGCACTCAACCATTTTTTAATTACCCCAGAATATTAGGACACGAATTGGCTGCAACAATTGTACAAACAGATGCTGCAGGTTTTCATGCTGGTGAGGCCGTAACTTTTATTCCATATTTTAATTGTGGACAATGTATTGCATGTAAAATGAATAAGCCCAATTGCTGCACGCAGATAAATGTTTGTGGCGTACATATTGATGGTGGTATGCGCCCATATTTAAAAGTGCCCTCTAATAGTCTTGTACATGGTAATGGACTAGGGTTTGATGAATTGGCCTTAGTTGAGCCTTTGTCGATTGGTGCACACGGTGTTAAACGTGCCGGTGTTATGCCCGGAGAATTTGTATTAGTGATTGGCGCAGGCCCTATTGGTTTGGGTACAATGGAATTTGCAAGAATTGCCGGTGCTAATGTAATTACAATGGATATAAATGATACCCGTTTAACATTTTGTAAAAATAATTTAGGGGTAAAGGCAACTATTAATCCAACTACAGAAAATGTTTTAGAGCAACTACAAGTAATCACTAATAATGATATGCCTACTGTTATTATTGATGCAACAGGCAACTTACCCGCCATCAATAACGCTTTTCAATATTTAGCACACGGTGGTAGATATGTATTAGTGGGGTTACAACGAGGCGACATCAGTTTTAATCACCCAGAGTTTCACAAAAGAGAAAGCACTTTAATGAGTAGCAGAAATGCAACTCGCCCAGACTTTGAGCTTGTTATACAATCAATGAAAAACAAATTAATTAACCCTACCACTTATATAACCCATCGCACAAAATTTGAGGATGTTAAAGATCATTTTTCTAGTTGGTTAAACCCATCTACTGGTGTTATTAAAGCAATGATTACTGTATAAACAGTAGCTTCTTTAAAATTGAACACCAATCTATTTAACCGCATTCTCTAAATCTGCAATTACAAATTTCGACATTTGTAAAAATGCGTAAGTTGCTTTAGGAGCTGTTTCCGGATTGGTCATTAACTTACCCAATATACTTGGAACAATTTGCCAACTTACCCCATATTGATCTTTTAACCAACCACATCTGCCTGCAGCACCATTTTCTACTAATTGATTCCAGTAATAATCAATTTCTTCCTGTGTATCAACTGTTACAACAAATGAAACCGCTTCATTAAAATGAAATGAATGATCTGCAGAACTATCCATAGCACCAAAGGGAAGTTTACCTAATTCAAATTGTGCGTACTTAATATAGCCTTCTACATCATGTTCACCTTGTTCATATTTACTGATAGCGATGGTGGTAGCTTCTTTAAAAATATTCGTATATAATGTAATAGCTGCTTGTGCTTTACCTGCATGTTTACCGGTAAACATCAGGTTAGGCATTACCTTACAACTACTCTCATGACCAAGCATTATTTGCCAATTTACACCGTATTTATCAGCACACCATCCATATTTAGTACTCCAGGAATAGGTATTAAGCGGCATCAGTACTTTTCCGTTTACCACTAGTTTTTCCCATATAGTATTAACCTCCTCTTCCGAATCGGCACTTATAAAAAAAGAAATAGACGGATTAACGGTATAGCCCGGCCCTCCATTCAAATGCATAAACCTGCGACCAAATAGTTTATATATAACTGCTAGAGGGTTTTCAGAAATAATTTCAACTGCTCCAAAAACTTCATTATAAAATTCTGCGGCTTCTTTTGCTTTGCCATCAAACCAAATACAGGTGGCTATTGTGTTAGTCATTGATTTAAAATTATGGATGAAAATAAAACAAAATTATAATATACCATTCACTAAAAGCACGCCTCTGTTGAATTATGCTTACTGAATGTGTTTTATTGATATATTTATTAGATATTTCCTAATCTAATTGACGTGTTTATGAAAAAGGCTTGTGTAAATTTTAAGTGGATTAATCTTGTTGTGTTATGCATATTTGCAATATCCGTTTCCGCTCAAAATAAAAAAGCAAAGGCAAAAAACATTTTAATTCTCTATAGCGATGATCAGTCTTTTAATACGATTAGCGCATTAGGTAATAATGAAATTTACACACCTAATATTGATAAGTTAGTAAAAGCGGGGGTTGCATTTACACAAGCCCATGTAA
>CANHJH010000052.1 GCA_947460365.1 Sphingobacteriia bacterium
AAGTGCATTAGGAAAGGGTAATCTAAAAATTTTGGTAGATAAAAAAGATGCTGAAAATTATACTATTCAAAGTGGCTTTGTAGAAGTGCTGAATAATAAAACAACTGTTTTAGTAGAAGGCGCCGCAGCTTTGTAATAGTCAGATTCTCCAATATTTATAAAAGAAGAAGCCACGAATTAATTCGTGGCTTCTTCTTTTATATCCATTACTTTTTAAACAGCAATCTCAAAAAGGACAAGTGATTTTCTAGCTAACGTTACTTACTTTTTATTGTTG
Organism: Sphingobacteriia bacterium; assembly: GCA_947460365.1. Classification (GTDB taxonomy): domain Bacteria; phylum Bacteroidota; class Bacteroidia; order Chitinophagales; family Chitinophagaceae; genus Sediminibacterium. The sequence continues at coordinate 278 of CANHJH010000052.1, forward strand.
AATTTTTAATTTAACTGCGGGTTGCTTGGATAATTACCCATATAGGCATATTCGCCACCTAATTTCTTTAAACTCTCTTTCCAAATCAAGTCTACCTCTGTTGAAAAAACCAAATCGGCATCTGTCTCGGAAACAATCCAACTTTTTTCTTTTAACTCATCATCTAATTGGCCTTCCGACCAACCACTGTAACCCACAAAAAAGCGAATATCTTTTTCGTCAATTTGTTTATTGTTGATTAAATCCAAAACTTGCTCGAAATCTCCACCCCAAAATATTCCATTTGAAAGTGCCACACTCTCCTTGATTAACGCTCCTTTTCGGTGAATAAAGTGTAAAGATGTTTGGGCAACTGGCCCGCCCTCATATACCGCGAATTTAACTCCGGATGCAGCATCAACAATGTCTTCCAAAACAAATTCTAATCGCTTGTTTATAACAAAACCTATTGCCCCCTCCTTATTATATTCACACAATAATATAGTTGTTCTGATAAAGTTGGGATCTTGTAAAAAAGGATCCGACAATAATATTTTGCCTTTTTCCGGATTCATAGTACTTCTAAGATAAACAAAAATCGTTATTTGTTAAAATAAAATTCACCAATCATTTTTTAGTATTCTGCTTAATTAAAAATTATATTTGTATTTACATGAAGAGAATATTTCCCGTTATAGTTGTATTAATCTCCCTGTCATTATTAGGGTTAATCGTTTTGCAAGTATCCTGGTTTCAGAACTTATTGGAACTCACCAAAACACAACTCAACTCAAAAATAAATGATGCCGGATTTTCCGTTGCAACCGATTTAGGAAAAGCTACTCATTCCACTCAATTACTTAGATTAAACAGACGCGGCATTTTACCACTTCATTCCGAATTTCAATTCCCTTTTTTAAAGGCACCAACTGTAGAAGATAAGTTTACTCCAAATGAAGTAAATGATAAGATCCGAAAAGCATTTAATCGATTGAATTTAAATAAATTAAAGTTCGAGTATGCTGTAACCAATACGAATGATGATTATGAAATGATGTCGAATGGCTATGAACGCGAGTTCTGGGATACCATTAACAATAGAAGAGGGTATTACGCAATTCTTCCGGAGAATATTGATATAGACAACAATGTGGTATTTGAAAAGCTCATCATAATAGTACCCAACATTCAAAAACAGGTTTGGCAATCTTTGCGATGGATTATTACCGGGGCAATTGCATTTATGCTGATTATTATTGCTGCTTTTTATGTTACCGTAAAAACTTTACTCAATCAGAAAAAACTTAGTCAGATAAAGAGTGATTTCATCAACAATATGACGCATGAATTCAAAACTCCTATTGCTACAATTTCATTGGCTGTTGATGCCTTGAGAAATGAAAAAGTGCAAAATGATAAAGAGAAATCTGCCTATTTTACTAAAATTATCAAAGAAGAAAATAGTCGCATGAACAAACATGTGGAAACCATTTTGCAAGCTGCATTTATGGAAAAACAAGAATTAAATCTCAATTTGACTATTATTCATGTGAATGAAATGGTACCGCAAATAATGAATAATTACGAATTGCAACTAAAAGATAAAGGCGCTACTTTTCAACTTTTACTCAATGCAAAGAACGATAAAATCAATGGAGATGAAGTACACTTCTCCAATCTGCTCTCTAATCTCATTGATAACGCAATAAAATATTCCACTGAAAATCTATTGATCAAGATCTCTACACATAGTACCCGAAATTATTTAGTTATTCGCGTAGAAGACAATGGTATTGGCATGAGCAAAGAAAGTACCAAGCGTATTTTCGAAAAATTTTATCGCGCACATACCGGAAACTTACATAACGTTAAAGGGTTTGGCTTAGGAATGAGTTATGTTAAAACAGTGATTGATGCACATAAAGGACGTATTTCAGTGGAAAGTGTATTAGGAAAAGGTACTGCTTTTACCCTCGAAGTTCCTGTTGTTCAGGATTAAGGACCCATCCCCATAACTTAAAAATCTAAATGCATGATCCATTGCATATTGGTAAATTCTTTTCCAATCATCACTAACCAGTGCAGCTACCAATAATAATAAAGTGGATTGCGGCTGATGAAAATTAGTAACCAAACCATTAATTATTTTAAATGAATAACCTGGTGCAATGATAATTTGTGTTTTGGTGACTAATTTAGAAAAGTTGTTTTGTTGCATCCAAGATTGTAATCCGGTTAATGCTTCTTTTGCTGATATTGAATGGAATGACTGCTCATAAGGATCCCATTGCTGAACGGTTAGATCATCTAACTCAATACGAGGGTTCTGTAATGTTTTTATACCTAACCAGTATAAACTCTCTGTCGTTCTTAATGAAGTGGTACCTATTGCAATGATATCGTTATCAAGTTTGTTGATGATGCATTGAATAGTTTCAATATCCACTTCTATAAATTCTGCATGCATTTCATGATCATTCATGGTAGCTGCTTTAACCGGTTTAAAAGTTCCAGCGCCAACATGTAAGGTTACGTTGGTAGTTGCAATATTTTTTTTAGGAAAAGATTCAAATATTTGATTGGTAAAATGCAGACCGGCTGTTGGTGCGGCTACCGACCCATCATGTTTTGCATAAATAGTTTGATACCTTTCTTTATCTGCGTCTTCTGTATGTCTGTTTAAATAGGGTGGTAGTGGAATAGACCCGGCTATATGCAGCAATTCCGCAAAATTAATAGTGGGTAAATTCCAACTCAATTCCAATATAAAATAATCATTATGTTGTTCTATTTTATTAGCTTCAAGAAGAATAGGGATATTGTTATAATCAATACTACATGTAATAGCGCCTTCTTTCCATTTTTTAGCTCCGCCAACTAAGCATTTCCAATATACTTTTTCTTTTTGCTGCATCGCTATGGTAATGTCCGAATATCGACTATCCGGCTCCAAACAAAACACCTCAATTAATCCTCCCGATGGCTTTTTAAACATTAATCTTGCTTCAACCACTTTGGTATTATTAAATATCAGCAGACTATCCGCTGGTAGCTGTTCCGATAGATTCCGATAGATCAATTCACTAATTTGACCGGATTTATACACCAAAAGCTTACTCGAATCTCTTTCCGCTAATGGATATTTTGCAATCCTGTTTTCCGGCAATTCGTACGAAAATTCATGAATACTTAGTGTTGACGGGTGTCTCATGCTTGATTCTATTGCTTTTTAAGGGTTATCCACAGCAATTCACATACTATACAGTTGCTTCTAACCCAAATTTCCATCAAATCTATGCTGTAATTGGTTCATAGCCATAAAATTATCTGTGGATAAATACACTACCCCAAAATCATGATTAAAAGTGGGAAAAAGTGTTATTTTGTGTCAACAAGTGGTAATCTTGAAAATATTTATTCACTAATGAACGGATTTCACGGAGAATATGAAGCTACAGTTGACGCAAAAGGGCGTTTTCTACTTCCGGGAGGACTGAAAAAGCAGTTGCCGGAAGGGGAAGGCCGTTTTATACTCAACCGAGGCTTCGAAAAATGTCTCACGCTATATCCGATTAAAAGTTGGGAATTAATTATTGCTAAGATTAGCCAGCTAAATGATTTTGACCCAAAAGTACGTCAATTCAGACGCCAATTTTTAGGTGGTGCAACTGAAGTAGAGTTGGATAGCGCCGGAAGATTATTATTGCCTTCTTCTTTAAAAGAATTCGCAGATTTAACCAAAGATATTGTGGTAGCTGCAGCAATCGATCGATTTGAAATTTGGGACGCTACTAAATACAAACAACTTTTTGATGATTTCTCTTCTGAAGCGTTCAGCAATTTAGCTCACGAGGTAATGAGCGGAGTAAATAAAACCGAAAACCCTGAAAAATCATAGTATGATAAAAACACCAACTATGGATACAGGGCTATTTGCTTCGGATTATCACATCCCTGTGCTCTTTTATGAAACCATCGATGGGTTGAATATCAAACCAGATGGCATATATGTAGATTGCACTTTTGGCGGGGGTGGTCACAGCAAAGGAATCTTACAGCACTTAAATGAAAAAGGAAGATTAATCGCTTTCGATCAGGATATTGATGCGCAAAACAATTTGCAAGATGATCAACGAATACTGTTTATCCCGCAAAATTTTAGACATATTCAGCGGTTTTTAAGATTACACCAAATTGACCATGTAGACGGGGTTCTTGCCGATTTAGGAGTAAGTAGTCATCAGTTTGATGAAGGGGAAAGAGGCTTCTCCATTCGATTTGCCGGTCCTTTAGATATGCGTATGGATCAACGTCAGGAACTAACTGCCGCATTAATCATTAAGTCTTATTCTGAATCGCAGCTGCATAAACTTTTTGAGCAATATGGTGAAGTGACCAACGCTAAAACCTTAGCAAAGCATATTGTGCAGCAGAGAGCTCACTTGCCTTTTACTACTATCGAACAGTTTAAGGCATTAATTAGTCCGGTAGTAAAAGGTAATCCAAATAAATATTTAGCACAGGTTTTTCAGGCATTGCGCATGGAAGTAAATGACGAAATGGGTGCATTAAAAGAAATGTTATCACAATTAGCCGTAATTCTAAAACCTGGTGGCAGAGCGGCTATTATAACATTCCATTCAATTGAAGATAGAATGGTTAAAACATTTTTTAAACAGGGAAGTTTCGAGGAACAACCAGAAAATCCTTTTGCTACATCAACAAAAAACGAAGTGTTTCTTTTGGTAAATAAAAAACCAATTACCGCTACTGAGCAAGAGCTAAAAAGAAATACAAGAAGTAGAAGCGCTAAGTTAAGAGTAGCAGAAAGAATGAGTTAATGGAATTGTAAAACAAGAAATAAAAATGGCTGAAACAGATCATAAAACGAATTCGAGAAATATCCTCCGAGGGATCTTCCAATATGAATGGATCTTAAAGAATATGGTGTTTTTTCTATTCCTTTCTCTCTTAGCGGTCATTTATATAGCAAATGGTCATTTGTCTGATAAAACCATTCGGCAAATTAATACCATTAACAATGAATTAAAAGAATTGCAGTACGTATATAAAACATTGAAAACAGAAGAAATGCAGAAAAGTGGAGAAGCACAAATTGTAAAATCAACACAACCATTGGGTTTAAAAATAAGTAACGAAATGCCTGTTCGAATTAAATCGGATAAATAAAAAAATGGAAGTAAAACGCGACATATTATGGAGAGTTTATCTCAGCTATTTGCTGATGATACTCGTATGCGTGGTCATCTTCGGTAAAGCCATATTCATTCAACAAGTTGAAGGGAATAAATGGCGGAGTATGAGTGATAGTTTACATCAACGCATTCAGGAAATTGAGGCAGAAAGAGGAACCATCTATAGTGAAGACGGACAAATGCTCAGCACCAGTATACCGCAGTTTGATGTTTTTATAGATTTTAGAGTTGCGGCGCTTAGAGAAAAAAATGGACAACTGTTTCGAAAATATGTTGATTCAGTTGCAATGAGTTTGTCTAAATTATTTAAAGATCAAACACCTGCTCAATATAAATATGTATTACAACAAGGGTATAAAAATTCTGCCGCTTATTTTCCCTTGAAGAAAAAAATATCTTACAGAGAATATGATCAGTTGAGAAACTTCCCTCTTTTTAAAATGGGGAGATACAAAAGCGGACTCATTATAAAAGAAAAAACAATCAGATTAAATCCATACAACATGCTGGCTTTTAGGACTATTGGCCTTGCAAGAGATTCTAACAAAGTTGGGTTGGAATTAACCTATGATAGCTTATTAAAAGGTAGAAATGGCAAACAGCTGGTTCGGTCTATCGCTGGTGGAGTTGGTGTGCCTGTTGATGATAATTATATGATTGAACCCGAAACAGGGAAAGATATAGTGAGTACAATTGATGTTTTTATTCAGGACATAACTGAATCTGCATTAATGAAAATGATGCTAAAAAAGAACGCGGAACAAGGTTGTGCAATTGTAATGGAAACAAGTACCGGCAAGATTAAGGCGATTGCTAATCTTGGTAAAACAGGTCCTGCCACTTATTGGGAAAACCTGAATTACGCGGTTTCTCCTACCGAGCCTGGTTCTACATTTAAATTAGTTACCTTATTGGCATTATTGGAAGATAAAAAAATCAATTTAAATCAATCCGTTTTTTTAGAGAATGGTATTTGGCAAGTAGCAGGAAATTTTGTAAAAGATTCGGAAGATCATAATGAAAATAATGTTACCATAAAAAAAGCGTTTGAACTCAGCTCTAATGTTGCAATGGCTAAATTAGCTTATGCTCATTATTCCAATAATCCTCGACAATTATTTAAACACATTGCTAATTTAAAATTAGACACGTTAACTGGTATTGATTTGATTGGCGAAAGAAGACCCTCATTTCATAAACCCGGAACAAAATTATATAATGCCACTACAGTGCCCTGGATGTCATTTGGGTATGGGATATCGATTAGTCCATTGCAAACTGCCATGTTGTATAATGCAGTTGCTAATAATGGTGCTATGTTAAAGCCTTATTTGGTGAGTAGCATAAAAGAAGAAGGTTTAGTATTAAATGAATATGGCCCTAAAGTAGTAGTTCCCAAAATATGTACTGAAGTTACACTTGAATTATTGAGATCTTGTTTAGAAGGAGTTTGTACCGATGGAACAGCTAAAGAGGTGTTTAAAAATTTGCCATATAAAGTTGCCGGCAAAACCGGTACCGCAAAAGTTGCGGATGACAACAGAGGGTATACAACAAATAAATTTCAATCGTCTTTTGCTGGCTATTTTCCAGCAGATAATCCACAATACACTTGTGTAGTAGTTATACAAAATAATCCTTCTGAAACAGATTATTATGGTGCAACAGTTGCCGCACCTGTATTTAAAGAAATTTCTGATAGACTCTATAGCACGTATATTAAAATCGCTAAAAATAATCAGGCTCAAATTAAAAAGAAAGACAGCTCCAATTTTCAATTTTCTGGATACAGAACAGATTTAGCCTATTTGTCAAAGAAACTACAAATTCCATTTAAAGACTCTACAAAAGAAATCGATAGGTGGAGCTTTATACAAAACAATAATGAAAAATATATACTTCGTAGAAAATTAATGAGTGAAAATGCAATGCCAATTTTAAAAGGTCTTTCTTTAAAAGATGCAGTGTACTTATGTGAAGAAAAAGGATTAATAGTAAATGTTGCCGGACGAGGGAGAGTAGTATCACAATCCGTGCTTCCGGGACAAGCTATTGCTAAAGGGCAATTAATTAATTTAACATTTAACTGAACTGAATAAAATGGCACATATATTAAAACAATTATTACAATCAATTTCAGTAAAGAAGAGTGTAGGTTCTTTGTCTATAGCTGTATCAACTATTGAAATTGATTCAAGAAAAGTAACACCAGGTGCTGTATTTATTGCAATTAAAGGAGAATTGTCTGATGGTCATTTATTTATTAATAAGGCAATTGAATTAGGCGCAGTTGCTATTGTTTGTGAAATAATGCCGGTTGAAATAAACCCGAAAGTTGCTTACGTATTGGTAAGTAACTCACAGGAAGCGGCTGCATTAATGGGGGTAGCTTTTTATAATGATCCTTCTTCAAAATTAAAATTAGTAGGGGTAACCGGCACTAATGGTAAAACAACTATTGCTACAGTTTTATTTAAGCTATTCCGTAAGTTAGGGTATAGTTGCGGACTAATTAGCACCGTTCAAAATCAAATTAATGATACAATTATTCCTGCTACACATACCACTCCAGATGCAATAAGCTTAAATGCACTATTGCAAAAAATGCTGGAGGATGGTTGCTCTCATGTATTTATGGAATGCAGTAGTCACGCAATACATCAACATCGTATTACCGGATTAACCTTTACCGGCGCGTTGTTTAGCAACATTACTCATGATCATTTAGATTATCACAAAACTTTCGATGAATATATTCGGGTTAAAAAAAGCTTTTTTGATCAGCTACCTGCTACCGCCTTTGCTATTTCTAATGCTGACGATAAACGAGGAGATATAATGTTGCAAAATACTATTGCAAAAAAATATTTCTATAGTTTAAAAACATTAGCATCTTTTAAAGGTAAGATACTTGAAAATGCTTTAACTGGTTTAGTAATGACAGTAAACGATCAGGAAGTTCATTTCAGATTGATTGGAGAATTTAATGCATATAACTTATTGGCAGTATATGGAGCTGCAATTTGTTTAGGAGAAAATAAAGACGAAGTATTAACTGTATTAAGTGTATTGAGTGGTGCAGAAGGAAGATTTGATTATACGATTAGTAAAAATGGAGTAATTGGAATTGTGGATTATGCACATACCCCAGATGCCTTAGAAAATGTATTGGCTACCATAAAAAAATTACGAAAAGGGCATGAGCAAATAATCACTGTAGTAGGTTGTGGAGGAGATAGAGATAAAAGTAAACGTCCGATAATGGCGCAAGCTGCTTGTGATTTAAGTGATCGGGTTATTTTAACTAGCGATAATCCAAGAACAGAAGATCCACATCAGATTTTAAACGATATGGAAACTGGTTTGTCTAGTGCCGCAAAAAGAAAGTATGTAACCATCGTAGATAGAAAAGAAGCGATTTTGTCTGCAGTAGACCTTGCTAAAGCAGAAGATATAGTATTGGTTGCCGGAAAAGGACATGAAAAATATCAAGATATTAATGGAGTGAAATTTCCTTTCGACGACAAACTTATACTCGAAGAAGCTTTCAATAAATTAAATCTTAAAAATAAATAAACATGCTATATCATTTATTCACATGGCTTAAACAGTCGTTCAATATACCCGGGGCAGGTTTGTTTCAATTTCTTACATTCAGAATCGCCATGGCAATTCTGATGTCATTACTTATTGCAACTGTTTATGGTAAAAGGATCATTCTTTTTTTACAAAAAAAACAAATTGGTGAATCGGTAAGAGAATTAGGATTACAGGGTGAGCAGCAAAAAAAAGGCACGCCTACCATGGGAGGCATCATCATCTTACTCAGTATTTTAATACCAACTTTGTTATTTGCAAACCTTGAAAGAGTATATATACGCTTAATGATTCTTTGTACTGTTTGGTTAGGAATCATAGGATTTTTAGATGATTATTTTAAAATACGTTCGCGTAAATCTGCACAATCTAAAGGCGAATCTTACAAGAAAAAAGATTCAGATGGGCTTGCCGGTATCTCTAAAATAATCGGACAAGTAGGCTTAGGTATTATCATTGGTGCTACCTTGTATTTTAGCAATGCTGTTACTGTTGAAAGGGAAGTGATTGGATCCGATAGAAAAATATCTGTATTGCAACCAGGCGAACATTTTACAAAAGACACTTCAGTTATCATCAGGCAAATGGATGGCATTGAGCGTAAATTTGTAAAAGTTAAAACACCTATTACTACTATTCCATTTGTAAAAAACCATGAATTTAATTATAGCAAATTACTTTCATGGATAGGAGCAGGGGCTGAAAAATATACCTGGATTATTTATATATTGTTTGTTACACTAATTGTTACAGCCGTTAGTAATGGAGCTAATTTAACGGATGGATTAGATGGTCTGGCAGCAGGTGTAAGTGCAATCATTGGCGCAGGTCTAGGAATTTTTATTTATGTAAGTGGTAACTATAAATTTGCCGACTACCTCAATATCATGTACATCCCTAACCTAGGGGAGTTGTCAATTTTTGTAGGTGCATTTGTTGGCGCTTGCATCGGATTTCTTTGGTATAATGCCTATCCGGCACAAGTATTTATGGGCGATACCGGTAGTTTGGCTTTGGGTGGCATTATTGCATCTTTAGCAATCATTGTTAGAAAAGAATGGTTGATACCAATTTTTTGTGGAGTGTTCTTAGTAGAAAACTTAAGTGTAATTATTCAGGTCAGCTATTTTAAGTATACAAAGAAAAAATATGGGGAAGGACGCCGTGTTTTTCTGATGAGCCCATTACATCATCATTATCAAAAAAAAGGATTTCATGAAAGTAAAATCGCAGTTCGATTTTGGATTGTAACTATTTTATGTGTAGTGATGTCTATTATTACTTTAAAAATCAGATAAGCTAAACGTGCAAAAAAAATTAATCATATTAGGTGGAGGAGAAAGTGGCGTTGGGGCAGCTATTTTAGCCAAGCAGCAAGGTTATAATGTTTTTCTAAGTGATGGAGGTCAATTAAAAGCTATCTATAAAAAAGATTTAGATAATCTTCAAATTGACTATGAAGAAGGATCTCATAATGTAGAAAGAATTCTTGCAGCCGATGAAGTAGTTAAAAGTCCGGGTATACCAGAAAAAAATGAAATGGTTAAAGCCATTCGATCTAAAGGTATTCAGATTATTAGTGAGATTGAATTAGCATATCGACATAAAGGAACCAGTAAAATCATTGCTATAACAGGTAGTAATGGAAAAAGTACTACCACCTCTTTAATTTATCATATCTGTAAAACAGCAAATCTAGATTGTGCATTAGTAGGAAATATAGGGTATTCATTTGCACGGCAAGTTGCAGAAAACCCCAAAGAATGGTACATAGCAGAAATAAGCTCTTTTCAACTTGATGATATAAAAGAATTCAGAGCAGAAGTTAGTGTTTTATTGAACATAACCGAAGACCACTTAGATAGGTATGAATATAAGTTCGAAAATTACGTTAACAGCAAATTTAAAATAGTTCAAAATCAAACAAAAAATGACTACTTCATTTATAACGACGATGATGAAGTAATTACACAAAAAATTCCGTCACTAACCCTTTATACTAACCCATTACCATTCTCTATGAAACATGAAGTAAAAAAAGGAGGCAACATCAAAGGCGATCAAATGATGTTGCGAATCCAAGAAGAAAGAGTAAGCATGAGTATTTATGATTTTGCCTTGAAAGGAAAACATAATCAATGCAACACCATGGCAGCTGGTATTGCCGCTGCAACTATTGGAATTAGAAAAGAAAAAATCAGGGAGGCTGTAAAAAACTTTCACAGTTTAGAACATCGTATGGAATTTGTAGCAATGGTTCGGGGCGTTGAGTTCATTAACGATAGTAAAGCTACAAATGTAAACAGTACCTGGTATGCTTTAGAAAGTATGGGTAAACCTACTATTCTGATTTTAGGTGGAACTGATAAGGGCAACGACTATGCATTAATTACTGATTTAGTGAAAGAAAAAGTAAAAGCAATTATTTGTATGGGCCTAGATAATAAAAAAATTATCGATGCTTTTAAAGAATTTGTTCCGGTTATTGAAGAGACTAATAGCGCAAAAAGTGCAGTTCGAGCAGCATTTGGCGTTGCTGTAAAAGACGATGTCGTTTTATTAAGTCCAGCATGCGCAAGCTTTGATCTTTTCAAAAACTATGAAGATCGCGGTTTACAATTTAAAGAAGCTGTGAAAGAATTATAACATGGCTGAAACAAACGATACGCTCTTTTCTCAAATACCTACAGTAGAAGGTATGCGAAGCCAGCTGGTATATCGAACCAGGGGCGATAAGTATATTTGGGGCATAGTAGTGGTGTTATCCCTGATCTCTATATTAGTTGTTTATAGTGCAACGGGATCATTGGCATATAAAACGTATAAAGGGAATGCCAATGTGTATCTATTTAAACAACTATCATTTACGGTAATCGGTTTAATTGGTATTTATATATTACACAGGATTAATTATACTTTTTTTTCGCGGGTAGCAACTCTGTTGTTCTATATCTCTATACCGTTGTTGTTGTATACGCTTGTATTCGGAGCAAAAATAAATGAAGGAAGCAGATGGATTAAATTGCCAATTATACATTTAACAGTCCAAACAAGTGATTTTGCTAAGTTGGCTTTATTTATGTATGTCTCTAAACTGCTCAGTAAAAAACAAGCGGTAATTAAAGATTTTAAAAAAGGGTTTTTGCCTATTGTACTTCCTGTGTTTGTAATTTGCGCATTAATTTTTCCGGCAAATTTGTCTAATGCGTTGCTTACAGGGGCGACCTCTTTATTGCTAATGTTTATTGGTCGAGTGAGCTTTAAGCATATTTTACTTACCATCATAGTTGCACTCATTCCAATAGGATTCATCGTAACTGTTGCAATGTTTACTTATGATGGCAAAGTAAAGGAGGATATTACTAAGCCAATCGCAGCTGAAAAAATAAAATCCGTTGGTCGCGTTGGCACATGGATAAAGCGTGTTCAGGATTTTATGTACGCAGATGAATTGGAAACACCTTACCAGGTTCAGCAAGCTAAAATTGCTATTGCAAATGGGGGTATTCTGGTAGGACTAGGCCCAGGGAATAGTCAACAAAGAAATTTCTTGCCACAGGCTTATAACGATTTCATTTATTCCATAATCATTGAAGAATATGGATTGTTGGGCGGGGCTTTTATTATATTTATTTACATGATATTTTTATTTAGATGCATCAGCATCTTTCGCCGTTGTCCGTATGCTTTTGGAGCATTTCTAGCTTTGGGACTGAGCTTCACGTTGGTTATACAGGCACTTGCCAACATGGCTGTAAATGTAAATATTGTACCAGTAACGGGAGTAACACTTCCTTTAGTTAGTATGGGTGGGAGTTCATTTTTATTTACCTGCGCAGCTATTGGTATTGTGTTGAGTGTTGCGCGCAATGTAGAACAAACAGAAGGGAAAGTATTTGCGGAACCAGAAACAAAAACGGAAGGAGTTTAACAGTATAAAAAAGTTGAACAGTGACTGAAATAATAAATGAAAATAACAATGCTATGCTCAATGATAATAAGGCTTATCCCTCATTGGGTCTAAGTAAAAAGTTTATCATTGCTGGCGGAGGTACCGGGGGGCATATATTTCCGGCAATTGCAATTGCAAATGCCATTAAAAGAGAAATGCCCCAAGCCTCTTTTTTATTTATTGGCGCTAAAGGTAAAATGGAAATGGAAAAAGTACCCATGGCCGGTTTTGCAATTGAAGGGTTAGATATTGCTGGGTTCAACAGAAAAAATATTTTTAAAAATATTAGTTTACCTTTTAAATTAATTAAAAGTTTTTTTCAGGTTAGGAATATAATCAAACAATTTAAACCCGATGCAGTAATTGGTGTTGGAGGATATTCTTCTTTTCCGGTATTGCGTGTTGCGCAATCTAAAGGCATAAAGACTTTTCTTCATGAGAGTAATTCATTTGCCGGAAAATCGAATATATTGCTAGGGAAAAATGCTACTAAAATATTTGTAGCCTCAAAGGGAATGGAACAATTTTTCCCGGCCGAAAAAATATTCATTTCAGGTAATCCCATTCGAAGTTCAATTATAAACGACAACTTAAGCAGCGCGAATGCCAGTGCATTTTTTGGACTTCAAGATCAGTTAACAACTATTTTAGTAATGGGAGGTAGTTTGGGTGCAACCAGTATTAATGAAGCGATTCTTGATTCCCT